>CAMWKA010000107.1 GCA_947174725.1 uncultured Lachnospiraceae bacterium
ATATCAGGATGGTAATAATGTTGTCATTGAAGTGCGTGATGACGGTAATGGTATCGATGCAGACGCAGTGCGGATGAAAGCCATAGAACGTGACTTTATGACGGAGGAACAGGCGATGGCGGCTTCCGATGAGGATATTATTGCATGTTTGTTTGAACCGGGATTTTCCACGGCGAAGCAGGTGTCGGACGTATCCGGTCGAGGCGTAGGACTTGACGTTGTTAAGTCTAAGATTGAGGCGCTTTCCGGCGAGGTCGAGGTCAAGACAAGGTTAGGAGAGGGAAGTACCTTTATTATCAGACTTCCGCTCACTTTGGCAATTATACAGGCGCTTATGGTGGTTGTGGGCGGTGAAAAATATGCCATTTCCTTAGGCGGCATCCAGACAATTGAGGATGTGGATCCCAAGGAGGTTAAGACCGTACAGTCCAAAGAGGTCATCCATCTGCGTGGTTCCGTGATCCCGCTGATTCGTCTGGAGGAAGTTCTGGATATTGAATCTAAACGTGAAACGGATGAGAATTTGGTTGTAGTCATTGTGAAGAAGGGCGATAAGCTTGCGGGTCTTGTGATTGATGAACTGATCGGACAGCAGGAGATCGTTATCAAGTCCATGGGCAAGTACATAAATAAATGCAAGTTCATCAGCGGTGCAACGATTCTTGGAGATGGTGAGATTGCGTTGATCTTGGATGCAAATGCGCTGATCTGATCATGACAAATGAGTCAGTGCTGCCGGCCATAGAGATGGCGGAAAGACAGATGTGTCAGCGTTGTTTATCAATAAAAATTGCATGGGACAGATTTGCTGCTGCCCATATTGCAGATTAGGAGAAAGGCAAGGTTATCAGTATGGGATATGAAATCAGTACACAGGTAAATGAGATCATACAGTATGTTGTTGTACGGATCGGTGAGGAACAGTACGGGATTGATATTAAATACATAGACAATATCGTCAGGATGCAGAATATCACCAGGGTTCCGAAGGTGCCGGCACATCTGAAAGGTGTGATCAATCTTCGTGGAGAGGTGATTCCCGTTATGAGTCTCAGAATAAAGATGGGGATGGATGCAGATGAGATCACAAAGGATACGAGGATCATTATTTTAAAGATCAATCATGATGGTATCGGCCTTATGGTAGATTCGGTCAAGGAAGTAGTTTCCCTGAATGTTGCAGAGATTGAAAAAGTTTCCTTTGAGAACCGTGAAGAACGGAACGCATTTGTACAGGGGATCGGCAAGCAGGGAGATTCGTTGATTTCGCTTTTGGATATCAATGCGGTTTTACAGGAATAAATTGAAAAATAAGCTTGATAGCTTATTTTTCAATCAGCAATATTGTGCCTGCGGCAGCATACAACAAAAAGCTTACGCTTTTCGTTGTCAAGAATTGCAGGATGTGAAGGCATGGTTATTAGTGTGAGAATGGCAGAAAGGGAAGTATTTTATGGTCAATATTACAGATCAGTATTATGATGTGTTACGGGAAATCGGCAATATCGGCGCGGGTAATGCGACAACTGCGTTATCGCAGATGTTGAATACCAGAGTAGATATGGCTGTGCCGCAAGTGAAACTGATGGAGTTTAAAGAGGTCGGGACGACGATGGGCGGTGAAGAACAGCTTGTAGCCGGTATTTATCTTGCAGTGGAAGGTGACATCACCGGCAGCATCATGTTTATCCAGAAAAAAGAATCCGCCAGAAATATGGTTTCCAAGCTGATGGGCATGGAACTTCAGGGGGATGATTTTAATGAACTGGAGCTTTCCGCGTTAAAGGAAATCGGCAATATCATTACCGGGGCGTATCTGAATTCTTTGTCAACATTGACAAATCTTTGCATCTACCCTTCGGTGCCGGAGCTTTGTATCGATATGGCGGGCGCAATCATGTCTGTGCCGGCGATCGAGTTTGGCACGATCGGAGACAGGATATTGATGATTCAGACAGACTTTGCGGATGACGCTGATATGTCAGGTTATTTTATATTGATGCCTGATGAAGTGTCTTATGATAAGATATTAAAAGCGCTGGGAGTAGGTTGAGCGTTAGAAGTTTTGTACATGGTGTTGCTTTGCTTAAGAAAGGAACAATAGAAATTTAATGGGATAGAGGGTAGGTTGTAATGGCTGAGACGTTTAAAGTAGGAATTGCAGATTTAAATGTGTGCAGTGCGCCAAATATGATTACAACGATTGGACTTGGTTCCTGTGTCGGGATTGCGATCAGGGATCCCGCATTGAGAATTGGCGGTTTGGTACATATCATGCTGCCTGACAGTACGCAGATTTCCGGTTCGTCGAATCTTGCGAAGTTTGCGGATACAGGAATTGAAGAACTGGTACGGTTGATGGAAAGAAGAGGATGCAGCCGTTGGCGGATGGAGGCAAAGATTGCCGGAGGCGCGCAAATGTTTGCATTTCGCAATAAGTCGGAGTTGGCGGGGGTTGGTATGCGTAATGTTGAAGCATCAAAAAGTAAGCTGAAGGCTCTCGGTATCCCCTTAAAGGCGGAGGATACGGGAAAAGATTATGGTCGGACCGTCGTGTATTATCCGGAAAACGGCAATTATGAGATCCGCGCGGTTGGAAAAAGCATCATTATAATTTGAGGGCAGGGATAAGATGGTAGATCAGAATCAGAGGTATCTGCTTGAACGCAGGAAAAAGAGAACAAAATTCATTCCGCCGATCATGATGCTTACGGCTGGCTTGATTACTTCTATTTTATGTTTTGCGGTTGGATATGAATTATTAAAAAGCATGTTTATTTTATTTATTGTCATGCTTATTTTTGCAATTTTAGGAACCGTAATTAAGAGTATTATGGATCGTTTTCGGACGGAGATGGATTATTCCGATTATTTTGATGAAGACGGTGAAATTGTGGAAAAATGAAGGAATCCGGTAAGAGGAGACATAAGATTGTATGGACGACGCAGCTAAAAAGAGATTGTGGGAAGATTATTCAAGATCAGAATCTCCGCAATTACGCGAAAAATTAATCATAGAATATGCGCCGCTGGTCAAGCTTGTTGCAGGCAGACTCTGCATGTATCTTGGATACAATGTGGAGTTTGAGGATCTTGTCAGTTATGGAATTTTTGGACTGATTGACGCAATTGATAAATATGATTATCGTAAAGGGATCAAATTTGAGACATACGCGTCTCTGCGTATCCGGGGAGCAATTTTAGATCAGATACGAAAGAATGACTGGATCCCAAGAACAGTCAGACAGCGTCAGAAACAGATCGATGCTGCCATCAAGGATATTGAGGCACAGACAGGACGTCCTGCGACAGACGGGGAAATTGCCGCTGCCTTGGGCATTACCGATGATGAATTGTTGGAATGGCAGTCCCAGATGAAGGTAACAAATGTGGTTTCGCTAAATGAATTTATGGAACAGGGAAGCGAGGTGCCCAATGATGCTTCACAGCCGAATCATTTTGAAATGCCGGAAGAAAAGGTGGAGCAGGAAGAACTAAAAGAAATGCTGAAAGAGGCACTGGAGCTTCTGACAGAAAAAGAGCGGAATGTAATTTTGTTTTATTATTATGAGGAGCTGACCTTAAAGGAGATCAGCAATATTATGGAGGTGTCGGAATCAAGGATTTCCCAGCTGCATACCAGAGCTTTGCAGAAGATGAAGGCAAAGCTTGGGGATTATATGGGGCTCTTATCTCAGTTAGGTTAGTAAAGAAAGAAAAGAGGGGCGGATGAACGGTTATTTTCAGGTGATTTGTAAAACAGTAGGAGTATATTTGAGATGCTATCCTCCAACAGAGGATGGTCGTCCTATTAATATGAAAGAGCTTTTGGATTATCTGGAAACGGAAAAACTTCCCTATGATATTCAGGTGTTGAATGAAACACTTAACGGACTTGTGGAAGAACAGGATATTTTCCTGACGGTGGAGAAGATCTTGCCAATCAAAGAGAAATGCATGGTCAGTGTATCTTTTGATAAGATGAAAGCGAGTATATGTCTGTATCCGCCTTCTACAAATGGCAGATCGTGTTCTGTGGAGGATATAGAATCAGCTCTCCGGCTCGCCAAGATAGAATATGGCGTAGATCAGGAGGCAATTAAGAAAGCTCTGGAACAAAGAGAGTATGGAACACCTCATGTGGTTGCAAATGGAAAACCGCCGAGAGAAGGGACGGATGCTAAGATTGAATATTTCTTCCAGACGGATAGAAAGATACGTCCGCAGCTTCGGGAAGACGGAACTGTAAATTATTATGATCTGGATCTGGTGAGCCATTGTAAGAAAGGCGACCTTTTGGCGGTATTGACGCCGGCGGATCTGGGAGAGCCGGGGACCAATGTTTTAGGTGCCCCTATACGCCAGAAAGAAGTTGTCCGGTTGGCGCTTAAGCATGGAAAGAATATTGAGAAAAATGAGGAAAAAACGGAACTACGGTCCATGGTAGACGGTCATGTGACGCTTGTGGACGATACGGTATTTGTTTCCAATGTTCTTGAATTGGAGAATGTGGATACTTCCACAGGAAATATAGATTATGACGGATCGGTCAAGATCAATGGCAATGTCTGCTCCAACTTTACGGTAAGGGCACGGGGGGATATTGAAGTAAAAGGAACCGTAGAGGGAGCCTATATGGAATCCGGCAATAATATCATTCTTGCCAGAGGCATCAATGGTATGGGAAAAGGAAAGCTTGTTGCGGAGGGAAATGTTATATCCAAGTTTCTGGAGAATTGTTCTGTTACAGCAGGCGGATATATAGAAACGGAAACGATCGTCCAGTCCAATGTGAAGTCCAAGACGGAGATCCATGTATCCGGCAAGAAGGCAAGCATTACCGGGGGAATGGTCGTTGCGACTAATCTGATCAGTACAAAGAATTTGGGCACTCCTATGGGGACGACGACGAATATCGTGGTTGGTGTTGATCCTGCGATCAGAGAGAGGAGCACCCAGTTGAAAAAAGAATTGGAGGAAGCAAAGAAAAATCTGGATAAAATTCTGCCGGTATTGGAAAGCACGAAAAAGAAACTTCTTAGCAGCAGCGTGTCACAGAAGGAACAGATGAAATATATGTCACAGCTGATAGAGACGGCAAGACATTTACAACAGGTCGTGGAGTCAAGGGGGCAGGAACTGGAGGAATGTAAAGAAAAGCTTGCGCAGGATAAGGACTCCAGAGTAGAGGTCTCCGGAGAAATATACCCGGGAGTGGTTGTCACGATATCGGATGTTTCCGTCACGATCCGTGATTCGTTAAAATATTGCAGGCTGAGAAAACGGGATGGCGCAGTAAAGGTGGAAAGTTTATAGCATGGGAGGTGAACCTGCATGGCAATCACTATGATAGAGTTTCAGGGACAGATTCCGCGTCAGCAGGATTTTCAGACGATCAAGCAGAATGAAGATGCCAGACCTATGGTAGATTATGGGAATTTTCAGAATCAGGTGAACCGCAATGTAGAGGCGGCATCTTCTCAGGTCATCAGACGTAATGAGGCGGAATGGAATGAAGAAGACAGGGAACAAGGCGGTGGTTCCTATCAGGGAGACGGCGGCAGGAATAGAAAAAAGCATGTAGAGGACAAAATAATAGAAAAGAAAAAAGATTCTTTTGATATCCGTATCTGACGCTTATATGGTCGGATACGGATCGTAGAGAAGGAGCAGGGATACAAATGGAATTAATGGAAATAGTTTTACTTTGCGTGGGAGCTGCAATATTTTTTGCAAGCTTTTTTATTCCGGAAAGAAAAAGCGGACAAGCAGATCGGGATACGTTGACAAAGGAAGAGATACAGGATATTTTCGATGAGGAATACGAAGACGCAAGACAGAGGATCTTACAGTTGACCGATGAGACGATCGAGTATTCTATGGAAAAGGCAGAACGTTCGTTAGAGCGGGCATTGAATGAAAAAATGATGGCTTTTGGAGAATATTCGGATGCTGTTATGGAACAGCTCGGTAATAATCATCAGGAAACGGTTTTTATGTATGATATGCTCAATAACAGTAAGCAGGATCTGACAAATCTGCTTCTGCAGACCGACAAAAGCGCGCAGGATGCCTATCAGTTGTCACAGGATGCTTTGACGGCGGGAGAGAATGCCAAAGAGATTGCTGAGGAGGCTAACAAGGTGGCAAGGGCGGCAAGAGCGCGGGCAAAGAAAGCTCAGGAGCAGTCGGTGGTCGCAGAGGAGAAGATGCTTCTTGCCAGAAAGAACGCGCAAGGAGAACCGCCTGTAGAAGAGGAACGACAGACCGGGCTTGACAGGATCAGGATGGCAGCGGAAAATGCGGAGACATTTTCAGAGAAAGCAACAGTTCCGGCAGAAAAACATCGTACGATTAAGGCGCAGGCT
>CAMWKA010000108.1 GCA_947174725.1 uncultured Lachnospiraceae bacterium
ATCCCCACCACCATCAGTATGCTGGTGACAAATATCTATAATATGGCTGATACTTACTTTGTGGGCGAGTTGGGCAACAGTGCCAGCGGCGCGGTCGGCGTGGTATTTGGTCTGATGGCGATTATTCAGGCAGTTGGATTTATGCTGGGACAGGGCGGCGGCAGTATTATTGCAAGACGGCTCGGAGAGAAGGATGTAAAAAGCGCGGGGATTCTGGCGTCCTTAAGCTTTTTTGCCAGTCTGGCTGCAGGAACTGTCATGGGGTTGTTGGGCCTCCTTTTTCTGGAGCCGTTGATGTATCTTCTGGGAAGTACGGATACGGTGCTGCCCTATGCCAAGGATTACGGAATCTTTATTCTGGCGGTTATGCCGTTTACGATGTCCGGATTTGTGCTGAATAATATCCTTCGGTATGAAGGAAAAGCCTATCTTGCCATGATCGGACTGACGGTCGGCGGTGTGTTAAATATCATCGGAGATCCCATCTTTATTTTTCATTTTAACATGGGAGTAAAGGGAGCGGGGCTTTCTACCGCGATTTCCCAGTGTATCAGTTTTCTGATTCTCCTAAGCATGTTTCTGTCTGGAAAGACCCAGAGTAAATTATCGTTATCCTCTGTTAAAGGAGGTATGACCCAGTTGATCCTGATCATGAAGACCGGACTGCCGAGTCTTGCAAGACAGGGGATGACAAGTTTATCAACGATGGTATTAAATGGTCTTGCCGGGAATTATGGTGATCCGGCTCTGGCGGCCATGTCTATCGTGGGCAAGATCAGCTTCTTTATCTTTGCGGTTGCGCTTGGGATCGGACAGGGATTCCAGCCGGTGTCGGCATTTAATTACGGCGCCGGAAAATATAAGCGTGTGCGGAAAGCATTTTACTTTACTGCGGTCATGGGAGAAATTCTACTGGGAACATTTGCGGTGGTGGGACTGGTATGCTCCGGCCGTCTGATCGGTATCTTTCGGGATGATGTGGATGTGATTGAGATCGGAACGTTGGCGCTCCGCTTCCAGTTAGTGGCGCTGTTCTTTCATCCGATAATTGTGTGCGCCACCATGCTGTTTCAGACCATCGGCAGACATAAGACGGCAACCTTTTTGTCAATGCTTCGCAGCGGGCTTTGCTTTATCCCTCTGATCATGGTGCTGACAAGATGGCTGGGGCTGTTGGGCATCCAGATGGCGCAGGCGGTGGCGGATGTGATCACCTTTGTGGTTGTTGTGCCATTTGTGCTTCATTTCTTTAAGACGCTGCCGGAAGATGTTTAGAGAAACGCTGATCAAAACAGCATATTTTTGGGAAATCCGAAATATCCGGATCAGATCGTTTTGAAGATGATCCGGATCATCTGGCTGATGCGTGTTTCATAGGTGTGGAGTGCGCGTGTTTTTTCATATCCGTTTCTGGCGATCTTTTGGCGTTCTTCATCATGGGTCAGATAGTAAGCCGCCTTTTCCGCCAGTTCTTCTTTGGAGGTGAATATTTCCACATCTTTTCCGATTTCATAAAGGTCTCCCAGCTCCTGCTGGTAATTGGTCAGCAGAAATCCGCCGCAGCCCAAAATATCAAAGACGCGCAGTGAAAGCCCGGTCTGGATCGGTCGGATGGTCATGTTCAGGTTGATGCGGCTTTGATGGAAGATCAAAGGCATCTCCGTCAGAGTCTTGGCGCCTCCCCGGTTATGGACTTTGGGAAGACGGCTGGTATCGCTGAATGTATAGAGATCCACGGCATGGTTTTCGGACAGCATCGACAACAGGCGGTGGCGTTCTATCACGGCGGCATGCATACCGATAAAATGATGCGCCATAATATAGGAAGGGGAAAAATAAGGGGCATAGGGGCTTCTTGTCAAATCCGGCACATGTTCCATAAAATCCTGCATGATAGGGGAAAGACTGTGCTCCTTTAACAGGTCTTCTAACATATTATAGCCATAGACCTGCAGCTGTGCCTCAATCATGCCCTCCACATATCCTTTGGTATACTCTGATAAATCCTGAATTTTTTCATAGGGGTCTTTTTCTTCGTATAATGAGCCGATAAAAGAGATATCGGAAGTAAAACGGTCAAGATCTCCTGAAGAAGCCTGCGAGATCACCTGATCCCAGCGGCTGACATTGGTAGCAAGCGGAAGATGAAAGATCCGTTCCGGATTGACGTGACGGAAATATTCATACTGGGCTTTGTCAAACATAAAGACACGGTTGCAGTCATTGGCAAGGGCGGGAGAAAACAGTTCCATGACCGGACAGTCCACAGTCCAGCAGACGTAGGGAATCTGATAGATCTGACAGATATCGGAGACTGCCGGGAAAAAATTGATGGTGAAGACAAATAAGAACGAATGTTTTTTAAACAGTTCTGAAACGGCGGCTACTGTTTCGGAAGGAGATACCTTCTTATTGGTCACTTGTGAGTTTTCTTCAACGACCTCCAGTTCCATGGAGCGAAAACATTTGATGATGTCCGGTTCGCAGATGCTTCCGTAGCGGTAAAATAAGATTTCCAGAATGAAGGACCTTTCTTCTTTATAATATAATGAAATTATAGCATTGCGATTGGAGAGTTACAACTTGTAAAAAAATAAATTCATTTGCTCTAAAGTTTTTAAAAAAGTGGACGATAATATATATAGCAGCAAGGAATCCATGGAAGGAGGAAGACGAGATGAGGATTGAAGCTTATACTCAAATTCAACAGATGTACGGCACTTCCAAACCGAATAATAAAGCTGCGTCAGTGAAAGGCGCGGATTTCAGAGACAAACTTCAGATTTCCAATACCGGAAAAGATTTGCAGGTCGCTAAGCAGGCAGTTGCTGATGCGCCTGATATAAGGGAAGATAAGATCGCTGCAATCAAGCAGCGCTTAGAAAATGGAACTTATGAAGTGAGCGGGGAAGAATTTGCACAGAAATTGATGGAGAGACTTGGTCAGGCACTCGCTTAACCGGAGTTTGAAAAGGTATCTGGATGAAGCGTGGTGTCTGTAAGGGTCATCCTTTACAGACACCAATTTTTTACCAAAATATGAACGAAGGTAAATAGTTAAAGGGGAGCGTGCGATGGCAAGCTTAATGGAAACTATTATTGCGGTATTAAATCAGGAAGAGCAGGAGTATGAATCGCTTGTGAAACTGTCGGAGGAGAAGACCCCGATCATTATTAAGGGCGATCTTCAGGAACTGGATCGAATCACTGCAGAGGAACAGTTTGTGGTAGAACGGATCCAGAGGCTGGAGAAGGAGAGGATCCAGACGATGAAAGACATTGCGGATGTTACCAATCATGCCTCGGAAGAACTGAAGATTCCTGATCTGATCACGATGATGTCATCACGTCCGGAGGAGCAGAGACAGCTGCAGGAGGTGCACGATAAGCTTAAGGTGACGCTTGGCAGCATGTCCGCCGTCAATGAACGTAACCGGGAACTGCTGAAAAGTTCTTTGGAGATGGTTCAGTTTGAAATGTCGCTTTTGCAGTCGATGAAGCAGGCACCGGAAACTGCGGATTATAATAAGGACGCTTACAATACGGGCAGCATTATGGGAAGCGGAACAAAAAGATTTGATGCGAAACAATAAGTGGGAAGAACATAAACATTAGATTTTTCATATATTGCATGGAAAGGAAAGTGTGAATACAATATGTCGTTATTCAGCAGTTTATATGTAGGAACTTCAGGATTACAGTCCAGTCAGGAAGGATTGAATGTCGTTGCGCATAATGTGACGAATACCGATACAAAAGGTTATGTCAGACAGCAGGTATCGTATGCCACAAGACAATATAATTTTCTTTCTAAAAATATCACCGGCGTTGCACAGAAGCAGATCGGCCTTGGTGTATATATATCGGAAGTAAGACAGGTCAGGGATCGTTTTTTGGATCTTTCCTATCGTGAAGAAGCGGGAAGACAGGGATTCTATGATGTGTCTTATGCTGCTGTGGAAGAAGTGGAAGGAATCCTGGGAGAGCTGCACGACGCAACATTTTCCAATGCTTTTAAGAATCTGATGTATTCCATTGAGGAGATGGCAAAGGATCCCAGCAGTGAGGTTAATCAGGGGTTGTTCATCCAATATTCCCAGAATTTCGCGGAAGCGGCAAGAAACGCCTACTCTGATCTTTGCGATTATCAGGATAAGCTGAATTATACGGTAACCCAGAAGGTAGACCGTATCAATCAGCTTGGACGTACCATCTATGAGATGAACAACAAGATCAGAGCCATTGAGGCAGGCGGCATTGAGCATGCCAATGACTATCGGGATGCAAGAAATCAGGCGATGGATGAACTTGCGAGTATCTGCAACATCGAATATGACACGGATGTACATGGTAATGTTCTGGTTAAGGTGGAAGGACATGACTTTGTAAGACCCAATGAGGTCAATGAGATGGCTTATGACGCGGATCTGACGACAGGATTTTATACCTGTTTCTGGCCGGACAGCGCGGAGACAGAGATGTTGCCGGACGGAACTAAAAGATATGTTGCAAGCACGGCACCGGTATTTGATCTGACAACGGAGATCTCCGCATTACGTCATACGGATATCGGAAGTCTGAAGGCAACATTGCTGGCAAGGGGTGACCATCGTGCTAACCAGTGGGATCTGAAGGATGAGGATGCTTATGATAAGGTAAGCAACTCCATCATGATGAATGTCATGGCGGAATTTGATAAGCTGGTACACTCTGTGGTCACTACCATCAATGATGTGATCGCTCAGGGCGCAGATACGCAGACGGGGTATCTCTGCCAGATTCAGGGTTACAATGAGAATAACAGACCGATCTACGTACCGCTTCAGATTTTCCAGAGGATCGACTGCATGGATGAATATACCTATGCTCCGACAGATCCGAATGCTAGGAATGGATACATCGTAACACCGGAGGATCCAAAAGATCCTGCCACATGGTTTTCGATTGATAACCTGATGGTGAATAAAGATCTGCAGCAGTATCCGGCACATCTTGGAATGATCCGTCCGGATGAATCCGTGGATCATGTGACGATGAAGAATCTTCTGGAACGGATCAATCAGAAGGATTTTGTATTAAATCCTACGCTGACCAATCCAATCTCCATTGCGGAATATTATTCTAACTTTATCGGACAGATATCCAATTCGGGCAATGTTTTTAAGAAACTGAAGGAAAATCAGGATCTGACGGTAGAGTCGGTGGAGGCAGCCAGACAGGGGGCGATTGGTGTGGCGACGGACGAAGAACTGACCAATATGATCAAGTTTCAGAACGCCTACAACGCCAGCAGCCGTTTTATTAACGTCATTGATGAATGTATGGAGCATGTCATCATGCAGTTAGGTTCATAAGATGTATGGATTTTGATTATTTAGATCAGTAATGTGGAGGGGAATGATATATGTCATCAACATTTTTAGGATTGAATACAGCATATACGGGTCTGCAGGCGTCTAACGCAGCGTTAAACACAACGGCCAATAACATTGCCAATGTGGAGAGTGAAGGATACAGCCGTCAGCAGGTGCAGACACAGGCGGCCAATCCGATTCGTTCCTTTACTACGTATGGCTGTGTCGGCGCAGGCGTGGATACCTTGGCAATCGAGCGTGTCAGGGATCTCTTTTATGATCAAAAATTCTGGGAGAATAACTCCAAACTGGGTGAGTATGAAGTCAAGGATTATTATATGGATATTATCCAGAAGTATTATAAGGATGATGACAGGGTTAAGGGCTTTAACAAGATATTTGATGAGTTCTATAGCGCGTTGGAGGAGCTTGCCAAGACTCCGGGTGATGTAACAGTCAGACAGCAGGCGATCGGTTTTGCTAACAATCTGTGTACCTACTTTAATGAAATGTATACGAATCTTCAGAAGCTTCAGACCGATATCAATCATGAGATGAAGGTGAATACTGACCGTATCAACTCCATATCGCAGGAGATCTGCGCATTGAATAAGCAGATCAATGTGATCGAGATGAACAGCGGTGTCATGGCGAATGAACTGCGCGACCAGAGAGATCTTCTGGTGGATGAATTGTCCAAGATTGTTGATGTGGATGTGGAAGAGATTGATATTATTGACACAAATTCCCCACTTCGTGATACCGGCGGAACAAGATATGTGGTAAAGATCTGTGGGCAGACCCTTGTGGATGGCAATGCCTATAAGACTCTGACCTGCGTTCCGCGTGAGAATAGTGAAAATGTGAACCAGACTGATGTAGATGGACTTTATGATATCTATTTTACGTGCGAAGGAGAATGGACGTCTCAGGATTACCGGGATCAGGGGGATGCGCTCAATG
>CAMWKA010000109.1 GCA_947174725.1 uncultured Lachnospiraceae bacterium
GCTGCTGGGCGATCTTGCAGCTTTTCTAAACTTTAATAAAAGCTTTCATATGCCGATTAGTCAGATCAGCCAGCAGTTTAACAGTATCATTATGGCATTAGCAGGCGCGGAAAGGATTTTTAGGCTTCTGGATGAGGAACCGGAGACGGATGAAGGTTATGTTACGCTGGTCAATGCAAAATATATCGACGACCCGAGGGGCGTTCAGGGATCTGTTCTTACGGAAACGGATGAGAGGACCGGCATCTGGGCTTGGAAGCACTATCATAAAGCGGATGATACGACAACCTATGTGGAGCTGAAAGGCGACGTGGTATTTGATGATGTTGACTTCGGATATAATGATGAAAAGATCGTTCTGCACAATATCAAGCTGTTTGCAACACCGGGACAGAAGATTGCTTTTGTAGGTTCCACAGGCGCAGGAAAAACGACAATTACGAATCTGATCAACCGTTTTTATGATATTCAGGACGGTAAGATCCGTTATGACGGGATCAATATCAATAAGATCAAAAAGGATGACCTTAGAAGGTCGTTAGGGATCGTATTGCAGGATACGCATCTTTTTACCGGAACGGTCAAAGATAATATCCGTTATGGCAGACTGGATGCAACGGATGAAGAAGTGGTGGCGGCGGCTAAGCTGGCCAATGCCCACAGCTTTATTATGCGGCTTCCGAAAGGATATGATACGGAGATCAAGGGGGATGGCGGCAGCCTGAGTCAGGGACAGCGGCAGCTCCTTGCCATCGCCAGGGCTGCGATCGCGGATCCGCCGGTGCTGATTCTGGATGAAGCGACAAGCTCTATCGATACCCGTACGGAGAAGCTGGTACAGTCCGGCATGGACCGTCTGATGAAGGGAAGAACGACATTTGTGATCGCACACCGTCTGTCAACTGTCCGTAACAGCGACTGTATCATGGTTCTGGAACAGGGACGCATCATTGAGAGAGGCACACATGACGAGCTGATCGAAGCGCAGGGGAAATATTACAGTCTCTATACCGGCAATAAAGCAGTGACGGTATAATTGTGCCTGCGGCATAGCGCTAAAGCGCATTAAAATTTGCAGGTTGTGGAAAGGCAGGTGTTTTTCATCTGGTAGCATCAACGGTAAATATCAAAGATGAATTCCGCGCTCTTTTCGATCGCTTCTGCTGCGGTTTTAAACGGCGACATCTGAAATACGTGCCACATTCCCTTGAAGGTCTCAAAACGGACAGTGGAATGGAAGGATAAGATACGTTTATATAACAGTTCGGAATCGCTGTAAAGGATCTCGTTGGAGCCGACCTGAATATAGACCGGCGGAAAATTTTGATAATCTCCAAATAACGGCGAGATCAGGGGATCGGTCAGATCCTGCCCTTCGGCATAATTTTTAGTGACGGTTTGCATATACTCCGGTGACAGGATTGGATCTGCGTCGATCTTGGCGGTATGGGATCTGCCGGAGGCGGTTAAGTCCGTCCAGGGAGAAAAGAGCAAAAGTCCGCCCGGAAGAAAACGGTTTTCTGATTTTAAACGCAAGGATAGAGAAAGCGCAAGATTACCCCCTGCCGAATCACCGGCAAGGATAATGTCTTTCGCGCCATAACCAAGCATCATCAGATAATTCCATGCAGTCATGGCGTCTTCCGTAGCGGCAGGATAAGGATGTTCCGGCGCTAAGCGGTAATTAAAACAGAATACATCCAAAGCGGAAGCTTGTGCCAGCTTGATCGTAACGGATCGGGCATAGGTGCAGCTTCCCGTCATATAGCCGCCTCCATGGCAGTAAAGGATTACCCTGTTCTTTGCATGAGGCCAGTCAGGCCGCAGCCATTCCGCGTACATGCCTTCCAGATCAACAGGTTCTGATACAATGTTTTTCGGCAGTTTGTTTAAGGCGGCAATATGCTCCTGTGTCTGCCGCTGTTTTTCAACATCCGGTTCTTCTATTAAAGAATGTACTTTTCTGATCATCTGCATTAAATTTTGATTTTGTGGTTTTCTCAGTGCCATATGACTTCCAGCCTTTTTGTTCAAAAATTTTCTTTAAAGTATCAAGATGCTTTCATATACTTGCATTGTATCAGCAAGAATCGAAAAAAACAACTATTGTATCAGTTTTCTTAAGACCGGTACTTTCCGTAAAAGCGCAGCTGCGGAAAAGGACAGCGCAGCCGTGCAGACCGTCAGGAGCGGAATGGACAAAATCGGTGTACATAGGGAAGTTTTCAGTCCGATGTTTTCCAGAAACAGAATTGCCAGCGGATGCAAAAGGTAAACGCCAAATACTGTGCCTGCCAGAGTGCCAAATATTTTTTTGGCTTTTTCCGAAGCAGCTATTTTTTTGTCAACAGACTGCACTGCCACGAAAATGGCAGCGGCAGTAAAAAAGGTGGTTGCGGCAAAGGGCGTGTTCATGTGCCGGGATAACTGTTCTGTGGATCTGGCATCAAGCGTTCCTAAAACACATGCCAAGAGAAAACAGAATCCGCCCGCCACATAGAGCAGTATACGTTTTTTCACCATGCTCTCAACACGCCAGTTGTGCAGATAATGTCCCAGTACAAAATAGCCCAGATATCCTTGGAACAGATAAAAATCGTTAGATGTGAAAAAATCCACCAGCAGATATTTGAACTTAAAATCATAATGGAGTAGTGTTGGTACAAAGAGCGCAACCACAAAGAAAACAGTCAGAAAGTACCGGCACAGCTTCTTTTCCGCAAATCCCTTTTTCATCAGGGGAACTGCCATATAAAGTATGGCAATCATCGGTAGAAACCAGAGGTGGTAATAGCCCCGTTGCTGAATCAGTGCCAGCACCACATCGTTCTTAATGCTGTCAAATGTAAAGATTTCTCCCTTTTCCAGTACGGTAATCACTTGATAGAACGCTTTCCAGATATAATATAAAACAAAAAAATGCAACGTTTTGTGCAAAAGCAGGGTTTTTAAATCTGTCTCCCGCTTCGGACGCAGGGCAAGCGCGCCGCTGATCATGACGAAGAGCGCCACGCCTGAAAAGGAAAGGCAGTTGAAAGCATTGGTTATGGCAAACGCTATGCTGCTTACCGGCAGTTCTTCGATCTGCTGCGCTGAAATATGCACCATGATTACTAATATTCCCGCAATTATGCGGACCAAATCCAGATATGCGATTCGTTCCTTCTGCAAAATGATAACCTCCGTTTCTCAGCACATATTCCCATAAAGAATTGATATTGTCAAGCGTAGTTGACGCTTTGGTCAGTGTTTTCTTAGTAAGATCACCAATGTTTAGTCTTAACAACATAAAGGTAAATGAATCCATATTTGTGTATTCAATGTATATTATCTATGGTATAATTTTATTTAACATTGAAATAATAATAGGATTCCAGACTTTGTTTAAGGAAACTAAGTCGCAGCAAAGCTGTGACATGGGGATTAGATTGAAAAATAAGCTTGATAGCTTATTTTTCAATCAGCAATTTGAGTCAGAGCCTCAAATTGCTTTGATCGCAGATGAGAAACCGCCTGCGCGGATTTCTCATCGCGTGTCATCGCAGCAAGCTGCTCTGACATGGGGATTAGTATGGTATTTAGAAAAAACCGTGAAAAAGAGGATAAATTGTGGTACAGGCTGGACCTGTCGGCCATCGTGTATCCTGCATTGCAGCGGCAGGATTTCAGTTCTGTCTACCGCCTTTCCGCGCTGATGAAAGAGAAGGTTGACCCGGAGAGACTGCAGGAGGCGCTGGATCGTGTTTTACCCCGCTTTCCGAGTTATAAGGTGGCGATCCGGAAGGGCGTGTTCTGGCGGTATCTGGAATATAACCAGCGTCCCGGACCATTTGTGCAGGAGGATATCAAGAATCCTTGTATGCCGCTTCCGTTTCGGACGAAGAACAGATATCTTCTGAGGGTGTATTATTATGATAAGCGAATCTCCCTGGAGGTGCATCATTGTCTGGGAGATGGAAATGGCGGAATGTGTGTATTTCATACGCTGCTGGCGGAATATCTAAGGCTGATGGGATATGAGATCCCTACGGGATATCTGGTAAAAGATATTCATGAAGAGCCTGACCCGGAAGAGACCGAGGACGCCTATGGGAGATATGCCCATGCAGAGGTACGGCCGCCGCGTCCTATGGAAAAGACCTATTTGATACGGGGAACGCCGGAGCCGTTTTATACGTTAAATATGATCATCGGAGTGCTTTCCGCAAAAGAGGTATATGCAAAGGCAAAGAAATATGACGCTTCCGTAACGGAATATTTAAATGCCGTGCTTCTTTATGCGTTATTGCAGAAACAGAAGGATGACGGAGTCTATAAAAAACTGCCGGTAACCCTTGCCATGCCGGTAAATCTGCGTCGTTTCTTTCCGTCAAAGACGTTGAGAAATTTTATTACCATGGTATATCCGAGCATTGATCCGAGGCTGGGGGAATATTCTTTTGAGGATGTTGTAAAACAGGTGCATCATTATATGCGTTATTACATCAGCGATAAATTCCTGCGTGGGGATATCACAACCAATGCCGCAACCCAGCGGCATCCGCTGATCAGGGTGGTGCCTTTGTTTATCAAAGACAAGGTCGTAAGACAGTTTTATAAGATGGTACAGGATAGAAATTCTACTGCAGGACTGACCAATATGGGCATTTTGGCGGCGCCTGAGGAAATGAGAGAGCATATTGATCGTTTTGATATCTGTATGGGACAGCCTTTTTCTAAAAGAACAAATTGTTCCATCATCACTTTTGGAGATAGATTGTCGATCACATTTGCCAGCGTGATCAAAGAGTCCGATGCGGAAAGGTATTTCTTCCGCTTTTTAGTGAAGGAAGGAATCCATGTCAGGATTGAAACCAATCGATAGGAGGCAGCAAAAACGAATTTATTCGTTTTGCGAATATTGTGCCTGCGGCATAGCACTAAAGTGCATTAAAGTTCGCAGGTTGCGGAAAGGCGTGGTTATTAGTATGTCTTATTGTGTAAATTGCGGTGTAGAGCTGGAAACGTCAATAAAAAAGTGTCCACTTTGCAATACGATAGTGATCAATCCAAATGAATTACAGCCGGCTATGACGGTGGGAAACGGAGATTTGCCGTTTCCTAATAAAATCGGGGTAGTCGAGCCCATCAAACGAAAAGATCTGGCGGTGGTATTGACGGTGATCTTAGCCTGTACGGCCGTTAGCTGCCTGTTGCTGAACTATCTGATGTGGAAGTCAAATCAGTGGTCTTTACTGGTGCTTGGGTTCTGTGTATTATTGTGGGTGATGGTCGTACCGCCGTTGATGATCAGGAATATGAGAAGACGTATTATGATGTTGTTAAACGGCGCGGCAGTGTGCATCTATATTGCGCTGATCGGTATTTTTACGGATTCCTCGGAATGGGTGGTGGATCTTGGGATTCCCATCACGTTGACCGTGCTGGTATTGGTTGAATTATTTCTTACGGTGGCAACGTACAAGCGATCCTTTGCAGTATTGGCTTGTCTCTTTTTTATGGAAGCCGCCGTGCTCTGCATTTCCATAGAACTTTTAGTAAATCATGCACTTCACCAGCCATTGGGGATCAAATGGTCCGCAATTGTACTGACGGTCTGCACGATCATCACGGTTGCGCTTGCCACAATGTTTTCCAGAAGGCGTGTGCGCAACGAGATCAAAAGACGTTTTCATCTGTAATTTATATTTATTGGTTCTTGATCAAATGTGGGAGGAAAGGTAATTGAAAAGCAAAGTGACGATATTATTATTAGCGAGCCTTATGGTGATTGGCAGTTTAAGCGGCTGCGGCTTTGCGTCGAATGATGAAGCTGAAACAGCAGCGCAGGAGGAAGAAGAGTCCATCGCAATAGAGGCTGAAGCAAATGAGTATTATGAAGCAGGGTGCGTATATCTGTATGGTATGAATGGAATGGAAGTCGATTTTGAGTCCGCATATACCAATTTTGAAAAAGCGGCAGAACTGGGTAATGCAAGTGCAATGACTAATATTGGATATATGTATGATTATGGATACGGAGTAGAACAGGACTATGCAGCGGCAGTAGAATGGTATGAAAAAGCAGCAGATTTAGGTGAAGCAATTGCAATGTATAATACTGGATATATGTATTACTATGGAAATGGAGTGGAACAGGACTATACAGTAGCAATGAAATGGTATGAAAAAGCAGCAGATTTAGGTAATACAGATGCAATGACTAATATTGGATGGATGTATGACAATGGATACGGAGTAGAACAGGATTATGCATTGGCAATGGAATGGTATTTAAAAGCGGCAGAACTAGGTAATGCA
>CAMWKA010000110.1 GCA_947174725.1 uncultured Lachnospiraceae bacterium
CGGTAATGAAATATTATACGTAGAAGACCTTACAAAATCCATCAACGGCGAAGTTGTGTTGAACCATGTTTCTTTTACGCTGGGCAGGGAAGACAAGGTCGCTTTTGTGGGCGGCAATGAACTTGCCAAGACAACGTTATTTAAGATACTGAACGGCGAACTGGAGCCGGATGAAGGATCCTTTAAATGGGGCGTAACTACCTCCCGGGCTTATTTCCCGAAAGACAATACGGAAGAATTTGATAACGACCTTACGATTACCGACTGGCTGATGGGGTATTCTCCGGTAAAGGATGTGACTTATGTCCGCGGCTTCTTAGGGCGTATGCTTTTCCCCGGGGAAGACGGTGTCAAAAAAGTGAAGATCCTTTCCGGTGGCGAAAAGGTGCGCTGTCTCCTCTCCAAGATGATGATCAGCGGCGCAAACTGCCTGATCCTTGATGAGCCCACCAACCATCTGGATATGGAATCGATCACATCCCTGAACAACGGTATGATCAAGTTCCCCGGTGTTGCTTTATTCGCCTGTCATGACCACCAGTTTGTGCAGACGACCGCCAACCGTATCATCGAGATCCTGCCGGACGGCACGATCATTGATAAGATCACCACCTATGACGAATACCTTGAGAATGATGAAATGGCAAGAAAGAGAACCGTCTATAAGGCTCAGATCGAAGACGATGAAAATTAATTAATTTTAAGGATGGTGTGAACATGAATATCGTTGACCTGCATACACATTCTGATAAATCGGACGGATCTTATACTCCCTGTGAGCTGGTAGATTACGCAATTGAAAAAGGATTGACCGCATTTGCACTGACAGACCACGATACCACAGACGGTCTGGATGAAGCAATCGCATATGCTGCGGATAAGCCGATAGAAGTCATCCCCGGCATCGAGCTCTCCACCGAATATCAGGGTCGTGATATCCACATCGTAGGGATCGATATCAACCATCACTCCCCTGACTTTTTATCTCATCTGAAATCTTTTCAGGATTCCCGCGTCAATAGAAATATCAAAATGTGCAATAATCTCCGGGAAGCGGGCATCGATATTACCTTCGACAAACTACAGGCGGAATTTCCGGACTCCGTCATCACCAGATCCCATTATGCGAAATATCTGCTGGCCCACGGCTATATCAAAGATTTAAAAGAAGCTTTTGACCGTTATGTGGGCGACCACTGTAAATATTATGTTCCCAGAGAAAAGATCACGCCTGCCCAGGCGGTATCCCTGATCCTGGAAGCAGGCGGCATCCCCATCCTTGCGCACCCTGTTCTGTATCATATGACAAAGGGACAGTTAGAAGCACTGGTCAGTGAACTCAAAGCTGCCGGTCTCGTGGGGATCGAAGCAGTTTACAGCACTTATACGCCTGCTGACGAACGGGAGATCAAACGACTTGCCGCCAAGTTCGGCTTATGTATCAGCGGCGGCTCCGACTTCCACGGCACGGCAAAACCAAACTTAGATCTTGCCACCGGTTATGGCAAATTATTTATTCCGGAAGAGATCCTGACCAACCTCAGGGCATTTCAGCATAAAACGCCAAAGATCTTTTTTACTGATCTGGACGGTACTTTACTGACCACAGGAAAGAAGATTTCTCCTAAGACCCGGCAGGAACTTCACCGGTTTATGGCGGAGGGCAACTATCTTGCCATTTCCTCCGGCAGACCCCTGAAAAGTATCTTGGAAATCATCCGTCTCAATGAACTGGATTATGACAATCAGTACGCCATCGCATTTAATGGGTCCCTGATCTATCACTGTCCTTCCCAAAAGAAGATCCTTGAACGGACCCTGACCATAGAACAGGCATGCAGGATCGCTAAACTCTCCCTCTCCTTCGGCATCTTCTGCCAGACTTATGACGATGAGCATATCCTCATACCGTACGAGGGACCGGAAATCAGCAGATATACCGAGACGATCCATGTTCCTTATCAGATTCTGCCCCGCTTTCCGGAAGGGATCACTCAGCCTCCCTGCAAGATGCTTTGTATCAACTTTGACCATCCGGAAAAACTAACGGAGCTTGCTGCGCTTTTACAGCAGGAACTGCCCGGAGAAATCAATTGTGTCTTCTCAAGCCCGAACTATCTGGAAGTATTTCCCATTGCATCCGGCAAGGGCAGCGCTGTCACGGCTCTGTGTAAGACTCTGGATATTCCCATCGACCACTCCTATGCGGCAGGGGATGAAGAAAACGATCTTTCCATGCTGCAGACTGCGGGCTGCGGTATCGCTATGCGTAACGGACGGGAAAGCTTAAAGAAGGCGGCGGATATCGTCACCAAAGAAGATAATGATCATGACGGGCTCGCTTCTGTAATCCATGACATGTGATGCTTTGATGCAGCATGTCATAGATTATTTTCTGAAATCTTATTTGAAGAAATCCGTATGATATACTTCTAATAAATTCTTAACAGCAATAACTCCCTCAGGAATTTCTCTACTGCTTCGGTTGACCCATATAGTATTGATTCCAACGGAGGAAGCTCCTTTCACATCACTGCTCAAAGAATCTCCAATATGTACCACCTGCCCAGCGGACAAACCGGTGCAGCTTAATGCAAATTCAAATAATTCTTTTCTTGGTTTATATGATTTTGCATCTTCACTTGTAAATACTCCATTAGGTTTTAACCCATGAAACTCTATTGCCTGTAAAATATCATCTCTATCGATATTAGATATAATATAGATCGGTACAGAAGAAGTCTCAAAAAATTGTTTTGACTCTTCAAATATAGGTGGCTTCACCCAATGTGCAAACATTAATTCACTTAATGCATATGCATCAGCAGACGAGTTAAAATATTGTATCGTTTTTTCCAATGACTGATATTCCAGTTCTCGTTGCGTCACAAAATTTTCGCCGTAAGAAGAAATAAATGCTGTTTGAAATTCATTCCACCAATAGGAGCCTATTTCAGATTTATCATTTACTTTTCCTGTATCAAATATTTCTTGTGATATCTGTCTAATCACTTCTCCATCTTCATATACAACTGTACCATAGAAGTCAAGAAATATCGCTTTTACCATCTTATATTTCTCCTTCGTAAATTTCGATTATGAAAATTGTGATTACGACTTGCTGATTTTCCTATTTCAAAAGATCTTCCAGTGTTTTCAACATTTTTTCTATGTCAATCGGCTTTGGCACATATCCGTTCATTCCGGAGTCTATTGCCTCCTTCCGATCCTCCTCAAAAGCGTTGGCGGTCATCGCCACGATGGGGACCGTCGCCTTACCGGCGTCATCCAGCGCCCGGATCGCCCTTGTAGCCTGATAACCATTCATGATAGGCATCTGGACATCCATCAGGATCAAATCATAGGTACCCGCAGGGTTCTCCTTCATCCGCTCCACGGCTACGGTTCCGTCGTCCGCCGTATCAATAAGGAAACCGACGCCTTTCAGAATCTCCTGTGCAATCTCCTGATTCAGCTCATTATCCTCCACCAGCAGGATTTTCTTACCGTCAAAGCGCGGCGTCGAAGATGCACTCGTTTCTTCCGTGCTTTCCTTCTCCATATAAGGCGCTGCAAGAATACCCCGCAGTTCCGAAAGGAAGATCGGCTTAGAACAGAACGCCGTGACGCCAGCTTCTCTTGCCTCCTCTTCGATATCCGACCAGTCGTAAGCAGTCAGTATGATAATCGGCGTCATATCTCCGATCACCCTGCGGATTCGGCGGACAAGCTCTATGCCGTTCATGTCCGGCATCATCCAGTCAATGATATACGCGCTATAAGGCTCGTTCTGCTCCAGTGCGAACTCCGAACGGATAACTGCCTCCTTTCCCAACGTTGTCCAGTCAGGATGCATACCGATAGCGGAGAGCATCTTACTGACGCTGACGCAGGTATTCACATCATCATCTACCACCAACGCCCTTAGATCCGCAAGCTGATCCAGACGCTGGGATTTCATGGGGCTGTCGGGAACCCGGAAACGGAAATTTACGACAAACTCCGATCCCTTTCCTTCCTCACTGCTCACCGTAATCGTACCGTCCATCATATCCACAATATTTTTGGTGATGGCTAACCCTAAACCGGTTCCCTGAATACCGCTTACAGTGGCGGTCTGTTCCCGTTCAAAAGGTTCAAAAACGTGCTTCAGAAATTCGTTGCTCATGCCGATTCCGGTATCCTTAACGTGGAATTCAAAGGAAGCGCGGCCGTCCTGCGCTTCGGAGGTCTGGATCACGCGAACGCTGACCATACCGCCGGGTTTTGTGTATTTCATGGCGTTGCTCATAATATTCAGAAGCACCTGATTCAGACGGAGTTTATCACAGATGATCGTCTCATTTACTACATCCAGCGTATCAATATATAATTCCAACTGTCTTGCTTTCGCGTCAGCCTGAACGATGGTCTTGAGATCATGCATGACCTCCGGAAGGCTGACCTCTTTTTCCTCGATCTTGACCTTGCCGCTCTCGATACGGCTCATGTCCAGTACATCGTTGATCAGACTCAGCAGATGATTACCGGAGGTCATGATCTTTCCCAGATAGTCCTGCACCTGCACCTTGTTGTCAATATGTGTCACTGCCAGCGAGGTAAATCCAATGATCGCGTTCATAGGTGTACGGATATCATGGGACATATTGTTGAGGAAAGTGGTCTTTGCGTTGTTAGCATACTGAGCCTGCGCCAGCGCCTCCGCCAGAACTTCTTTCTGCTCCTGCTCCCTGCGGATCATCTCGTCAATATTCCGGAATCCCGCAAGGATAAATTCTCCCTGTCCAATACTGCTTTCTCCGACTTTTACATATGTATATTGATAATGATGGGTTTCCCCGTCTTCCAGTATACGGTAGCTTCCCATATATTCCCCGTCTGCTTCCAGCTTCTCCCTGACCTTATCCAGAGAAAGAACCTTTGTCAGATACTGCTGATCCTCCGGATGGACACGATCCCTGATATATTGCTCCAAAATCGGCGCGTATGGATGTTCTTCTTTGGAATCTTTATTCAATCCCACCGTCACATAACCTTCCAGTTTTACAATTCTGGCTGTTCCCTGCTCCGCATTGACAGCAAAGACATTCGTATAGTCACGGCTCAGCGCTTCCACTATGGCAAGCTGTTCTCCCAGTTCCCTGTTCGATTGTTCGGTGGTATTCAGAAGCCTCCTGCTCCACCGTCCCCGCATATAAAGCGTCAAAATAATACATATGATCAGTACGGCCCCCACAGCTGCTGCAAGCATCATATTGGGGTGTGCCTGCATATATTGCAGAAGACTCATATCTTCAGCAGTATAGGCGGTATATTTTGAAACCAGTTGATTCAGTGTGTCCTCCGGCACCTGCTGGATACATTTATTCAGAATGGTAATCAACTCATGATCGGCACTGTCACGGACATACATCTGAAATTCCACGTTGATATCGTTTACCATACTGTAATACAGGGAATGGGTAGTGTCACGATTCACAAACATCTGCGCTGAATAGGCATATACGTACGCAGCATCCACCTCCCGATCCAGAACAGCCTGCATCGCAGCATCCCTGCTTGGATAAGTTATGAACTCCACATCTCCGTGAATCTCCTGCGAAATGAGAACTCCACTCGAAGTAGCCGATATTGCAGCCGTTCTGATGTCTCCGGTATAATCCTGCCGGACTACCTTTGCCATGCCCGTCGTCATATAAGTATCCGTATTAAATCCGCAATAAGCAGCTCCCTCCACGATATCGTCGGCGCCATGTCTGTCAATGACCACATCCACGCCGTTGGTACCCGCCATATTGTAATAGTCATTCTCATCTTCCGGCACGACGATTTCATAAGGCAGCCCGGCTAACTCCATGACACATGCAAAATAATCCGGCATAATACCCTTTAATTCTCCGTCCTCCACATAGGAATAGGGTGCCCTGTCGCCAAAAGCAGTCACTGTAATGGTTTTTTCTCCCGAGACCACCTCCTCAATATATGCTCTCTCACGCTCCGTAAAGGAAAGCGCGGAGGCATAAACCGGACCATAGTATCGGTAATGCAATATATTTTTCCAGTCGCCTTCATTTCTGTCCATCTGCTCAATGGCATAGTTGATTTCATTCAGCAGTTCCGTATCGTCTTTTCTTACAATTGCATAGAAGTTATCCTCTTGGATAATATCCAACGTCTTTTCATTTTCCGTTTTTCTCAGATCACTGGAGAGAATCGCATCGATCTCGCCATTCTGCAAATCAGCCTCAAGGGCGTCGGCATCATC
>CAMWKA010000111.1 GCA_947174725.1 uncultured Lachnospiraceae bacterium
CACCATCGGTGAGAAGCTTTCTGTCAGAAGATTTGAGAAGGTTAGTGGAGACGTCGTTGCGTCTTATATTCACGCCGGCGGAAGAATCGGCGTCCTTGTAGCGGCAGACGGAGATTCCTCTGCGGAAGCGAAGGAAGCGCTTTCCAACGTCGCAATGCAGATTGCGGCTATGAATCCGCAGTATATCAGCAGGGCAGATATCTCCGCGGAAGAACTTGATAAATTAAGGGAAATTACGATCGACAGCGCTTTGAACGATCCTGCGTCTCTTCCTAAGCCGTTATTACAGAAATTGATCGATAAGGCGATCGGCGACGCAGTATGGAGTAAGGAAGATATCGATATCTACGAAGAGAAGAAGAGTAATATGAACTACTTATTCAACTTCCTTTCTAACGAGGCAAAAAATGCGTTGGTTGAGCTGGCATTTGCCGACAAAACTTCCATCGTTTCTGATAAGATTTTCAGCGGTCTGGTGGAAGGACGTATCTCAAAGCAGATAAAAGAAATCAGTCTTTTGGATCAGACATATGTTAAGGCAGAAGATGGCAAGCAGACAGTTGCGCAGTACCTCAAAACAGTTTCCGGCAATCTGAAGATTACAAAGATGGTAAGATTTGAAGTCGGCGAAGGTATGGAGAAGAAGGAAGAGAACTTCGCTGAAGAAGTGAAAAAGCAGATGGGCGAATAATACAGTTTATATTCCTTTAAATCAAAGCAATCTTTTGGTGCGGAATTTGCGTGTTGCTTAAAGACGGATTTGAAATGAAATATTTGCACAAAACAAAAAGACATCATTGCTTATAGTAGTATAGGTGATGATGTTTTTTATATATCGGGTTAGTTTATATATTAGGTGTCCAAATATCAAATAATTCTTGAAAAGGCTATTACAATAAGATATAATGCAAATAATATAGGAAAGAAGAAATTTTGCTGATTGAGTACACTAATACAAGAAAGGACTGATTTTTTGTGGAAGCAGCATTAAAAAATGACTATCAAACTGCGTTAAATGAACAGAAAAAGGAAGTTCGTAATCTTGTAATGGCAGGATTAGAGCAGATGAAGGATGGGAAGACAAAAGACTTTAATACTGTATGTGACAGATTGGAGAAGAAATACAAAGAATGAGGCACTACCGAATTGAGATTACTGAGTTGGCGGAACAGGATTTAGAAAATGCTGGCGATCATATTGCATATAACTTGAAAAATCCGACTGCTGCTGTTAATACGGTAAATGGCATACGTGAGAAGATTAATTCTTTATCAGATTTCCCTGAAAGAAATGAATTAGATGAGGATAAGGCGCTAGATGAGTTGGGTGTTCGCATGGATTACTACAAAAATTATAAGATATACTATATAATTTATGAGAACACCATATACATAATAAGAATACTTCATATGTTAGTTGATAGCAAGGCATGGCTATATCGTGCGTTTGGCTTGTAATATGATAAATAGTTGTACCTCATGCAGCAGTTTTTAAGAAAAAATCGCGATGCAGAGTAATTGCTGAGAATGGCAAAAAGAGATAAGAGCTAAAACCTTTGAAAAGTCTGATCATGGGCGTTTTGAGGGTTTTTTATGATTTTGAATAGATGTATACATATCATATGTAAAAATTTTATTGAAGAAAGGATACTGCCATGCAGAACACAAGTGAATATATACAGGAAATCCAAAGCGGCGTCTATGACGAACGCCTGGGTGAAATCTATGTGGATGAGAAATTATTATCTGGCCAAAAACAGCGGTATCAGGATGCGCTGTTAAGGTTTCAGGAATTGTTTGGTGAAAAAGAGGTATCCGTTTATAGTGCGCCCGGAAGAACCGAGGTTTCCGGTAATCATACGGATCATCAGCATGGACATGTACTCGCGGCAAGTATCAATCTGGACGCAGTCGGCGTAGCGGCAAAGATTGGGAAGAAGATTGTTCGTCTGGTATCGGGGGACGCTCCGATGATTGAGTGTGATCTGGAGCAGCTTGAGCCTGTGGAAGAAGAAAAGGAAAGTACGGCTGCGCTGATCCGTGGTGTGGCAGCCGGACTGGTGCAGAGAGGATATCAGGTGGGTGGATTGGAAGCCTATGTAACCTCAGATGTTCTGATCGGAGCCGGTATGTCCTCTTCAGCAGCGTTTGAGAGTCTGATTGGGACGATCTTTTCCGGATTATATAACGATATGCAGGTGCCTTCCGTGGAGATTGCGAAGATCGGACAGTATGCGGAAAATATTTATTTTGGGAAACCCTGCGGGTTGATGGATCAGATGGCATGCAGTGTCGGCGGGCTGATTTATATTGATTTTGCCGATGTACAGCAGCCGATGGTCAGACAGATCCCCGCGGATTTTGAAGGACACCGGTATAGTCTGTGTATCGTTGATACGAAAGGATCCCATGCGGATCTGACGGAGGATTACGCGGCTGTCCCCATGGAGATGAAAGCGGTAGCCGCGTATTTCGGAAAGGAATATTTAAGGGATGTGGAAGAAGAAGACTTCTTTGCCAACCTTGCGAAAATTCGTGAAGAGGCAGGCGACAGGGCAGTTCTTCGTGCGATTCATTTTTACACGGAGCAGGGGCGCGTCAGCAGGGCAGTTAAGGCTTTGGAGGAAGATGAGTTTGACAGGTTCTTATCTGAGATCAGGGAAAGCGGCGATTCTTCGGAAAAGTGTCTGCAGAACATTTATAGCATAAAGGAGCCGCAGACGCAGAGTCTCACGGTGGCGCTTGCTGTCAGCGCATATTACCTGAAAGATAACGGCGTCTGCCGTGTGCATGGCGGAGGTTTTGCCGGGACGATTCAGGCATTTGTAAAAAATGAAGCGGTTGATGAATATAAAAATACAATAGAAGCCATTTTCGGGAAAGACGCCTGCCATGTGCTAAAGATACGTCCGTATGGCGGGATCTGTGTCATGTAAAGCCGGGAGAAGATTGGGCTTTGTGCAGATATAATTTGTACAATTTTAATAATTTATGTCTTCTGCTTTTGGAATACCTTGCAACTTGTCGAAGTCCTTCTGAGGTGATATAGTATTAATACTTACTGTTATTATTTGGAATTGAGGACGATGCATGGAAGGGATCTTAAAACTTCTCTGGAATAGCGAAAACGGAATTTGTCAGTTGAAGAACAATAGCCAGCTGGCCTATACGGATGCTATGCAGTCTGACGGACTGGATGGTTTTCTGCGTCTTGTGGTAGAGGAGGATCGGGAGACTTATGAGGTATTTCTTCATGCTTTGAAAAATGGTCTGAAAGGTACAGCAGAGTTTGTACCGTTACAGGATAACCATATGTCGGTATCCGTCCGTATGTATAAGGCGGACGGAAAGGATTCCTATCACAATACGCTTTGTTTTTTCCGAAAGGACGATAACGGCGCAGCCATACAGATGACGATGGTGATCTGTGAGATGACGGCGGAGGAGATCTACCGTATGCAGCTGGCGCAGACGATTACCAATGACAGCACGCCAGCCACGTTCCTGCAGGCGGCTCACGAGGTGATTCGTCAGGCTCCGGACAGGAAATATGCGCTGGTGCAGTTTGATGTTGCGAAATTTAAGATGATCAATGAGATGTACGGGGAGCAGTTCGGGGATGAGATGCTGAACTTTTTTATTGAATCTCTGCAGGTGCTCCGTAATAAGGATCAGCTCTTTGTCCGGCTGACTGCGGACGTTTTTATGATACTGGTTCCCCATGAAGAAAGACAGGAAATATTGGATTTTATCGAGATGGTCAGGAAAGCGTTGTCGGGATATAAGGGAATCGATTATCAGTTGGTGTTTGGCGTAAGCTATGTTGAGGATGTCAATGGTATCCTCCGTAAATATGGTGACCGTGCCGCTATGGCAAGGCAGAGTATCAAGGGCAATGCGTTGCAGCATGTGGCATTTTATGAAAATAAGATGAAGGATATGATCTATAATAGAAAGTTTTTGGAGGATCATATGGAAAGTGCGCTGGAGAACCATGAATTTGTAATGTATCTTCAGCCGAAGTACAATATGGAGAACAACAGGATCGTCGGAGCGGAGGCGTTGGTACGCTGGGTCAGGAAAGACGGAAAAGTGGTACCACCATCAGATTTTGTGCCGTTTTTTGAAAAGAACGGCTTTGTTACCAAGATGGATGCATTTATCTGGGAAGAGGCCTGTAAGCTGATCCGGGAGTGGATGGATCAAGGGAAGGAAGTGCTCCCGATCTCAGTGAATATGTCCAGAAAGCATTTTCAGTCAGAGGATTATCTGGATACGCTAAGGCGTCTGATTGATACCTATAGGATTCCGAAAGAATATCTGGAGATTGAAATTACGGAAACGGTGGATGAGAATGAGACCCATGATAATATCATGCGTTTGAAAGAAGAAGGATTTACGCTGCTGATGGATGATTTTGGTTCCGGTTACTCATCCTTAAATGTACTGAAGGATACGCATTTTGACATTATTAAGATCGATCGGGCATTTTTACAGGATTTCTTAGGATCGGACCGTGGTCAGAAGATCGTAGAAAACATTGTTCGTATGACAAGCGCGATCGGACTTCCCATGGTGGCAGAGGGGGTAGAGACGAAAGAACAGGCAGAGTCGCTGCTCCAATATGGCTGCAATGTGGCGCAGGGATTTTATTACGCAAGACCGATGACAGTGGAGGATTTTCGGAAACGAAAAGAGGAACAGGAAAATAAGGAATTGGCAGGATAGACAGGAGAACCGACCGGTGGTCGGTTCTCCTTTTTAGTTGAGAATCAGAAAGGAAGTGTACGACGTGGAAGAAAAAGAAAAGAAAAGCGGATTCTGGTATCAGGTGGCAAATTTTATCGTAAACAAGCGTAAGGCAATTGAGATTTTATTTGTCTGCGCAATTATTTACAGCGTCTTCTGCATCAATAAGGTGCAGGTCAATCAGGATATCACAAGCTACCTGCCAGGGGAAAGTGAGACCAGACGGGGGCTTTCCCTGATGGAGGAGCAGTTTGTCACCTATGGTTCCGCGAAGGTGATGTTATCAAATGTCACTTATGGACAGGCGGAGAAGCTTGCCGGACGGATGGAATTGCTGGAGGGTGTCAAATCTGCTGCCTTAGGTATGGATGAGGAACATTATAGCGGTACGAATGTACTGATCGAAGTAACGGTTGACGGCAGCGAAGAAGAGGAACACAGTATTCAGACTATGGATGCGGTGAAGGAGCTGCTGACAGGATATGATTACTATATTTCGACGACCATCGGTGAGACACAGGAAAGTACGGAAAGTTTAAATCATGATATGAATATCATTTTGGTGTTGGCGGTGGTTATCATCATTGCCGTACTGATGCTTTCCACCAAGGCGTATTTTGAGATCCCGGTGCTGCTGATTACCTTTGGTGTTGCCGCGATTTTAAATATGGGCACCAATTATTGGTTGGGGGAGATTTCCTCGGTTACCAAATCAATTGCCGTCGTTTTGCAGCTTGCTTTGGCAATCGACTATGCTATCATTCTGTGCGACCGATATATGGAGGAGCACGAAACGATGGAATCTGTGGAAGCGGTGAAGGTGGCGCTCTCGAAAGCGATCCCGGAGATCAGCTCATCTTCATTAACAACGATTTCCGGTATGGTTGCCATGATGTTTATGCAGTTCAAACTGGGATATGATATGGGTATCGTGCTGGTCAAGGCAATCATTTTAAGTTTGATTTCTGTTTTCTTCCTGATGCCGGGAGTGATACTGATCTTCGCGAAGGGTATTGACCGGTCCCATCATAAGTGTCACGTTCCGAAGATCTCCTTTGTCGGGAAATTTGCGGCTGCAACCAAGTATATCATTCCGCCGGTTTTTATCATTGTTCTGGTAGGCGCGTTTATGATGTCCAGTAACTGTCGGTACTTGTATGACGTAAATTCCGTGGAGAGCTCGAAAAAGACGCCGTCAAAGATTGCCAGAGAGAAGATCGGGGAGATCTTTGGATCGGAGAATCAGTTTGTCGTTATGGTGCCAAAGGGAAATTATGAAGCGGAAGCAAAAGTTCTGGCGGAGCTGGGAAAGCTTCCTTATGTATCGGATGTCCTTGGTCTGGCGAATCAGACGATCAATGATGAATATTGTCTGACTGATAAGCTTACCCCAAGACAGTTTGCCGAGCTGACGGATCTGGATGTGTAGATCTCGGAGGTCAACTAATCTTAAAAACACAAATACACATCTGACGATGCCGACGACTTAATAGGTGTAGATCTCGGTGGT
>CAMWKA010000112.1 GCA_947174725.1 uncultured Lachnospiraceae bacterium
CTGACTCTCCGGATCATCCGTGATCCCCTCCATCAGTCCCTCCGCATATCCCTGGATAATCGCAATCGGCGTCTTCAGTTCATGGGAAACATTAGCAACAAATTCCTGACGCATATTGTCGATTCTGATCTGGCTCTCCACATCCCTCTGAAGCTTTAGGTTTGCCGATTTCAGGGAAGATATGGTTTCCTCCAGCTTCTCTGACATAAGATTAAAACTCTCGCCGAGGATCGCGATCTCATTCTTGTCATTGCCCTCATATCTGGCGTCAAAATCAAGCTGTGCCATGCGTTTGGAAAGATCGGCAAGTTTCAGAATCGGTTCTCCCACTTTCTCCGATACGATCCATATCATAGCCACCGCCAGTACGACTACAATCATCAAGACATTTAAGAAAAACGCGTTTGCCATGTTGGCACTGTTATGAATGCCCTCCATCGATGCCCGCAACATGAAAAAATTACCATTGTCCAGATTGCCCCACATCACAAGATATTCCGCTTCTCCATTCTGGTCAAGCAGGTTACTGATGGTATAATTGACTCCCTCCAGAATCACCTCCTGCGTATCGTCACCCCGTTCAAAGATAATGTCCCGCAGCTGACGGTTAAAATCATCCGCGTCATTGATTGACGTCTTGATGGTATTGGAAGCCGCGTCCGTAATAATAAAGCTGATACTGTACGCGCTGCAGATCCTCTGGATCTCCTCATCAAACTCCTCTGTTGCGACCATTTCCCGGTTGCTCCAGTCATTAATGACCGCATAGACCTCCATCAGATTATCTCGTTTTTTGGAGATATAATACCGTTCCAGCAAAAATACATTGCTTACCCAGAACAAAATCTGCATTACCGACAGCAGAAATATAAAGATAAACGCAAGCTGTTTTTTGATCGAATATTTCATTATAATAACCGCGCCTTTCTGTTACCTGCAAATTATAATGCACTTTAGTGCTATGCCGTAGGCAATTACACTTCAAATTTATATCCCAGTCCCCAGATCGTATGAATCAGCTCGCCTTTCTCTTTCAGCTTGCTCCGAAGCTTCTTCACATGGGTATCAATCGTTCTTGCGTCCCCAAAATAATCATAATTCCAGACATGATTCAGGATCTTTTCCCGGGAAAGGGCGATGCCCTGATTCTCCATAAAATAAGTGAGAAGCTCATATTCCTTATAACTAAGTTCCACCGGCTCTCCATCCACACTGACAATATGCGCCGCATGGTCGATGACAATACCGCCCGCCTCCATTTTCTCCTGCTTTTCTTCCCCAATGGACCGTCGCAGGATCGCCTCCACTCTGGCAACAAGAATTTTGGGGCTAAAGGGTTTGGAGATATATTCATCCACTCCAAGTTGAAAGCCTAAAAGTTCATCCCGCTCTTCTCCACGGGCAGTCAGCATAATGATCGGCACTTTGGAGGAGCTGCGTATCTCCTTGCACACCTGCCAACCGTCCATCTGCGGCATCATCACATCCAAGATCACCAGAGCGATCTCCTTGTCATTATAGAAATGATCCATCGCCTGGGCGCCGTTCTCCGCTTCTATTACTTCATAATCCTTTTTCACAAGAAAGTCCTTCACCAGCTTACGCATTCTCATTTCGTCATCTACTACCAATATCTTGATCTTATCCATAGATTACCATGCCTTTCCCTAATTTCTTTTATTTTAACCGATATTTATGGACAATGTGTGAAATCAGAAATTTTTCCTAAAAATAAGAAACCCCGCCGGAACATTCCGCTCCGGCAGGGACCACTGCTTCAACCTATGGCTGCTACTCCAACACCTTTTTCAATTCATCCATAAAGGTATTGATATCTTTAAATTCACGATAAACAGAAGCAAATCTGACATAAGCAACCGCTTCCAGATTTTTCAGCTTCTCCATAACGATCTCCCCGATGACAGCACTGGAAATCTCCTTTTCCTCCCTGCTGAAGATCTCAATCTCTGCTTCATCTATCAACTTATTGATCGCATCCGCGCTGATCGGACGCTTATGGCAGGCACGAAGAACCCCGGCTTCGATTTTTTTGCGGTCGTAAGCTTCCCGGTTATTATCCTTCTTGATGATGATCAACGGAATCGTCTCAACCTTTTCATACGTCGTAAAACGCTTATCACACTCATCGCACACACGGCGACGGCGGATAGAGTTATTTTCCTCAGCCGGTCTGGAATCAATTACTCTGGTATTCTCATGACCACAAAACGGACATTTCATATTGCTTTCCCCCTGAATATGATATATGACAAAAGTATTACATAATTGTTACATATTTTAAGTATATTCGATTTTTTTCATTATGTCAACTATTTTATGGAAACCTGCCTTCTTTCTTTCACAGGAAAATCCATAGGTATCTATATCACATCATCAGGGGGTTAGCAACCGATCGCCGCCAGCCGCTCCTTTGCTCTCGGATAATCGCCGCATGCCGTATAATACTTCCTTGCCCGCTCATAATCCTCCAGACATTCACAGATAACGCCCGCATTATAATATGCCAGAAAAGAATTTGCTCCTTTGGTATATGCCTCTTTCACTTTGGCGGCACTTAAAAACGCTTCCACCGCACGGTCAAACAGGCCGTTGTTCATATAGATCAGTCCCATCAAAAACCGAAAATCCGCCGTATCGCCAAACTCCTCATAGATTCCTTCCAAAGAAAGCGCCCGCTTGGTCTGCCCGGACTTTAATAACGAATATCCATAGGCCTGTACCATGTCGATGACATATTCCAGCTTCGGATTCAGGTCCTGACTAAGCGCCCTGTCAAATGCCGTCACCGCCGCCGTATAATCCTTTGCAACATAATACGATTTTCCCAGCTGGTAGCAAAGATAGGGATCCTCGCCTTTTTCTTCCAGTTCCCGCTCCAACAGGCTGATATTCCGCTCCACCTTCGCTTTCAGCTCCGCCTCACTGCCACAGTAACCGTCATGCCGCACAACAACATCTGTCTGAAACGCCTTGTAATCTTTGCTGTTTTCTTCCGCAGCCACAACCTTCGGAACAATCTGTTCGTGGATCCTGCCTTCATAATGATAGTATCTTCTGTCATAGATCCTGCTGATATACTCGCTGATCTCCTGCTGCTCCCCGTCACGGTCCAGAAGATTGATCCTCCTGATCCTTCCCACCATGCCGACATGTTCTTCTATCGCCTTCGCCAGAGCGCTCAGTTCCATCTCCTGCACATACTCATCACTATCCAGCATCATGATCATATCATGGGAGGCTTTCGAAGCAGCATAGTTCCTTGCCAGAGAAAAATCATCCTGCCACACAAAATCAAAGATCCTGTCCGTATAATCTGAAACCATCTCCTTCGTTCCGTCCGTGGAACCGGTATCTACGACTACGATCTCAACCTCCTGCCCCTGCAGTGCCTGCAGACACGATCTCAATCTTTCCCGCTCATTTTTTGTGATAATACACACGGTCAATTCCATAAACATCTGCTCCTTCAACTTTTTAACAAATCAATAATCACCTCATAGTTCTCCGGCTCATGGGGAAAAGTACAATTGCTGCATATTTTAATTTTTTTACCGTTCTTCTCCATATACTGAGGTTTTCCCGGACAATTTTCCCTGTGATATAACGGGCAATAACAGAACAGACAATTTAACTCCTCCCGGTCTTTATGACACGGAAAGTATTCACAGGAAGTATTTTGAAAAAAACGATAATTATTTTGCATCGCTATACCTCTTAACTTTTTCTACAAAACTTTTCGCAAAAGCGGGATTAGACGGATAGTAAAGATGAGGGAACCCGATCCAATAACTTTTATCACACATCACACAGAAATATGTCTTATGGGTAACCGGCTTCAACGCAAGACAGTCGCTTCCATTATTCTCACTATCAAAATAATGGAATTCGTGTCCTTTTATTTTTTCGTGTTTCGGTAAAAAATAACTATTATTTTCCTCCAGCTCAATATAACCGAATCGCACCAGCTTTCCTTTATCATAGCACACATCAGGTAAAATTCCCACCATAGCATGACTTTTTCCTTCTTTATCTATGATAGCAGAATGTAAATACATAAATCCGCCGCATTCCGCCACCATAGGCATATTATTCTCCCATGCATTTCTTATTTCCCTATGCATTTCCTTATTAGCGCTAAGCGCTTCCGCATACAATTCGGGATATCCTCCTCCAATCAGAAGTCCACTGCAGCCATCCGGGAGTTTTTTATCATGAAGCGGTGAGAAGTATTCTAACCTCGCCCCATTTTCCCGAAGCATACGAAGATTGTCTTCATAATAAAAACAGAATGCCTCATCCTTAGCTACCGCAATGATAGGCGTATGACGACCGTCTTCTTTGTTTTGCGCTATAGTATTCTTATATTCAAGCTCCTGCGCTGCTTCTGCAATTTCAATGATCTTGTTTACGGAAACTGTCTTCTGAAATTCTTCCGATATGGACCGTAACAATGTTTTTACATGATTCGTTTCATCCGGAATCATTAAACCAAGATGTCTGCTTTCTATACGAAAGCATTTTCGATCTTCCAGATAACCTAAAACACTGATATCCAACTCCTTCTCAATCATAGGTTTTATCATCTCATAATAAGATTTGGAAATTCTGTTTAAGATCACTCCTTTCATGAGATGTTCCGTATCATATGTTAAAAATCCAGCAATCAACGAAATTACGGAACGTCCCATTCCTTTGGTATCCACTACAAGGATGATCGGTGTTTTTGTTATCTTGGCCAAATGATAAGAGGAACCTTCCTCCCTGACGCCCCCAAGTCCGTCATAGATTCCCATAACCCCTTCCAAAACGGCAAAATCCTTTTCTGTTCTGTCTTTGAGAAAAAGACTTTTTGTCTCTTCTTCTCCGGTAAAAAAAGTATCCAGATTTTTAGAAGGGACATCTATTACATTTTTATGAAATATAGGATCAATATAATCAGGACCGCATTTATAAGAAACAACCTGCTGATCCCTTCCTTTTAGCGTCTGCAGCAAAGCGCAGGTAATCGTTGTTTTCCCGCTTCCGCTTTTGGGAGCGGCTATCATAATACGCCTAAGTCTCATGTTGGATTTCCTCACCAAACTTACTAAAGTTAAAAGAACATATCCAGACGGGATTTTCCGCCTGCATTAAATGATGCCGTCCTGCCCTTTTTACCCTGTTTACCTGGATTTGTATTACTTCTTCATTTGCAACCGGATACAAAGAAGAGATCTCTTTCATTGCAGAGATGGTCTCTATACTGACCGCGTTTAAAACTACCCGCATGTTTGGATTAAGCCGATATAAAGCGGATAATATCTCTTTCCATCTGCCGCCGGTTCCTCCAACGAAGGCATGGGTCGGAACCGGCAGTCCGGAAAATCCCTCCGGAGCTGCTGCGGTAACAACTGATATATTTTCCGTTCCAAATTTTGTGATGTTTTTTTTGATCAGATCCGCCGCCTCTTTGTTCCTCTCTATTGCAAATACCTGTATATCATCCGATAATCCTGCAATTTCAACGGCAATAGAGCCCGTTCCGCTTCCAATATCATATACAACGGCATCTTTGTGTAATTTCAACTTACAGATACTGACTTCCCGTATTTCCTCTTTCGTCATTGGGACTTTATCCCTGATAAAATCCGTATCTGGTTTACCATGCGTCAACTTCCTCTGTTCCACATAGGGATTTTTAATACAGCAGACATACAAGCCTTCTTCCCTGATCCCACAGCATTCTTTGGGCGTCAATGTCCTGATACTTTGTTCGGGATAGGACAACTGGTAACCTACAGATATTTCACACCCATTCATATCCGCCTTTACCAGCATCTCTCCCAGCTTGGCAAGATCTATTGCTCCTGATAACAGCATAAAAATTTTGGATTCCCTCTTTAATCTGCGTATCAGATTAGGAAGTTCTTTTCCATGGGTACTGTAGATCGCGGCGTCCTCATAACTTTCTCCCAGAACGGATGCAAGATAAGCGACCGAGGAGATTCCCGGCATAAGTTTCATGGACGCAGATAAATTGCCGTTCTCTGTTTCCTCCCATAAAGCTTTGTATAATGTCTGACATCCGCTATAAAATCCACTGTCCCCCGAAAAAAGGATCACCACCCGGATCTTTTCAGGCGACAATTTTTGTTGTATTTCTTTCAAATACGGGATCACATCTTCTGCTTTGTAAAACGATTTTTTCTCTATCCTTGGA
>CAMWKA010000113.1 GCA_947174725.1 uncultured Lachnospiraceae bacterium
GATTGTAAGGATAATCTCTTTTTGCTATAATAAAAGATATTAAAAATCATGAAGCCGTATGACATGGAGGCTAACTATGAAAAAAAAGAATGTCGTCGTATCACTTGGTCATGAAGCTCTCGGCTATACGATCTTAGAACAACAGGGGGCCGTCAAAAAAACGGCAAAGGTACTTGCCGATCTGATAGAACAGGATTATCATCTGACCATCACCCATTCCAATGGCCGTCAGGTTAGTATGATCCATAAAGCTATGACAGAGCTTAGAAGAGTCTATACTGATTATACGCCCGCGCCTATGTGCGTCTGCTCCGCAATGAGTCAGGGATATATCGGTTATGACATCCAGAATACACTTCGTTCTGAATTATTATGCAGAGGCATTGCAAAACCGATTGCTACCATTCTGACACAGGTAACAGTGGATCCCTATGACGATGCGTTTTATGAGCCGAAAAAAGTCATCGGTATCTATATGTCCAAAGAGGACGCTGAACTGGAGATAAAAAAGGGAAACTATGTCCAGGAATCACCAGGCAAAGGATACCGTCGTGTCGTAGCTGCCCCAAAGCCTATCGGCATCGTCGAACTGGATACAATACGTACACTGGTTGATGCCGGTCAGATTGTCATTGCCTGTGGCGGCGGCGGTATCCCTGTCATCGAACAAAACCATATCTTAAAAGGCGCGTCCGCAGTCATCGAAAAAGACAGCATCGCGGGAAAACTGGCTGCCGATCTCGCCTCAGACCAGCTGATCATATTGACCTCCGTAGAATGTGTCTATCGTGATTTTGAAACAGCGACGCAGGCACCGGTCCGTCATATGACTGTCAGTGAAGCCAAGGAATTGATCGCGGCAGGGCAGTTTGGTCTGACCAATATGCAGCCTAAGATCGAAGCTGCCATCACCTATCTGGAAGCAGTTCCGGAAGGAAGCGTACTGATCACTTCCTTAGACCGGGTCCAGGATGCGCTGAAAGGAAATACAGGAACTCTGATTACCTTGAAATAAACATCTTTTTATCAATACCCTGCAATTTTCTCATAGGTTCCCACGAGATTGAGCAGCCCGTACCCCATTATACGGTCCGGATATACGGTGTCCCGACGTTTTGTCGTACCCCGGATCAGATAATTGCGTATCTCTTTATCATCAAGATAAATATCTTTTTTCAAAATGACGCCCCATTGAAAGATCTGCGCGACTGCTCCCGCTGTCAACGCGGCCGCGAAATCCGTACCATTTACTACGCCATATGGCGTAGTATACCCAACCGCCGGTGCGCACAGATCCGGATAGATACGGTCATCTGCAGTAAATCCTCTGGAGGAGTTCAGATAAACGCTGTTTTCGTAATTATTATATCCGGATACCACGATGATCCCCCGGTATGGCACCGGTGATGTCAACGTCTCATAAGGCGACGAACGGATAAAATATGCCTGATCCTGCAGAAAAGCGCTGATTGGCAGCCACATATGGTATTGCAGATCGATTCCAACGTCCTGCGGCATTACCTGAATCGTCCAGATCCCCGCCGTAGGTCTGATCATTCGGATGAAAACCCCCTGCCAGCCGGAATAATCCTCCGCCAGCACATAATTGACCTGTAGCTGACTGTCACCATAAACATAAGAATATGTGAGATCCGTCCCATTTTTATTATTGATCATCCCTGTTGATTCTCCTGCCGGAGATTTGACGGCAATCTGAAATACGCCGGGCTCCTCCGCCCAGAATTCCAGAAAAAAACCTTTGCTGCCATCTTCCACAAATAGTTCCGTTTCCTTCTGAGAATCATCTCCGGCAAGCGATTCCCCGGCATAATGATGTCTCGCGTTTCCTTCATCTCCTCCGCAGGATACAATACAGAAATTACGGATATTTGATATCTCGGATATCATGGAACTGAGCGCCGTATTCCCCGCATGATTTCCCATACTGCTTCCCAGTCCCAGACATACTACCACCGGCTGTCTGGTTATTTCCACAAAACTTCTGACATAGGAAATAGCTGCCATAATATCATTCTCCTGATAACACGGCACCTCATCCGGAATCAGATACAGTTTTCTCAAATATGTCTTCGCCTGCTTTAATTTTACCACCAGGATCTCTGCATCCGGCGCAGGACTTGTATATATGGTATCCAATACCCTGCCGTTCCCCGCCATCACGGAAGCCAGCGCGCTTCCATGCCCGATCTCATCCACGGAAGCGACATACTCCAACGGATTCTCACGGGTCAATGCGTCATTGATCTCCGCCATGGTATATTCTGTCCCATAGGCAAACTGATTCGGCGGTCTTCCGGTCTGTATGGTCTGATCCCAGATGGCGCGGATCCTGGTCGTCCCGTCTTCATTCCGAAACAAGGGATTCTGATAATCGATCCCTGTGTCAAGGATGGCAACCAAGACCTTCTGTCCTGTCAGACCAAGGGGTTCTTTCTGGATACTCAGGATCCCCGTGTCACTTAAGGGCAGATAATTAAAAGGCTCTCTGGAAACTCTGTTAATATTGTTATCAGAAACGATCCCATAACAATTCGGCAGAATAGAAAACTGTTCCGCTGCAGGAAAAATATCCTTTACCTCATCCAGACTGATATAAATATTGCTGATATTATCCGTGACATTCTGTATACAATAGTCCATAAATCCCATGGACAGGTCGCTCTGATCTATGTTTACTTCTATGATATCAAGATAATCCTCCGATAGGATCTTTTCCTTACAAGTCAAAATGCACCGTCCTGCAAGTCTTTTCTTTATACTATGCAGAACGATGCATTAGGTTTCCTTTTCCGGGATTGTACAATCTAAGCTCTCAGCTCGATCAACGGCGCTCCTTTGCCTTCAATATACGCTTTCGTGATCGTCACGCATCCGATATTGTCGTCTTTCGGTATCTCGTACATGATATCCAGCATAAATTCATCGATGATGGAACGCAGCGCCCTCGCGCCTGTCTCCCTCTCCATCGCTTTTTCGGCAATCGTCTCCAGAGCGTCCTCATCAAAGCAAAGCTTGACCTCGTCCAACTCTAACAGCTTCTGATACTGTTTCAAAATGGCGTTTTTCGGTTCCTTTAAGATCTGGACCAGCATATCCTTATCCAGTCCTTCCAGCGTATAGATCATCGGCAGACGACCCACAAATTCAGGAATCATGCCATACTTACGGATATCCTCCGTTGTCACCTTGCTCAGAATATTCTTGTCCTTATTAAATTTTCCCTTTAACTCCGCATTAAATCCAATGGAGGTCTGCTTATTGATCCTATCCTCAATGATCTCTTCCAAACCCGGAAACGCGCCGCCGCAAATAAACAGGATATTCGATGTATTGATCGTGGTTGTTGGCACCATGGCGTTTTTAGAAGACGCGCCGATGGGCACTTCAATATCGGCGCCTTCCAGCAGTTTCAACATTCCCTGCTGAACGGATTCTCCGCTGACGTCTCTGGAATGAGTCTCTTTCTTCTTCGCGATCTTATCAATCTCGTCAATAAAGATAATCCCCTGTTCCGCCTTATCAACATCATTACCTGCCGCCGTCAGAAGTTTGCTGACAACGCTTTCGATATCATCCCCGATATAGCCTGCTTCTGTCAGACTGGTAGCGTCGGTGATGGCAAGCGGAACGTCCAACAGTCTCGCCAGCGTCTTTACCAGATAAGTCTTGCCGCATCCTGTAGGGCCGATCATCAGCATATTGGACTTCTCGATCTCAATATTATCTGTTGTCCCGGTAGCGACGCGTTTATAGTGATTATAAACGGCAACGGACATCACCTTCTTCGCATGCTCCTGTCCCACCACATACTCATCCAGCATCGCCTTGATCTTATGCGGTGCCGGAATATCTTCTAACGCCAGCAGCGGTTTTCTTTCTCCCTTGGAGCGTTTTTTGACCTTAGCTCTCCCCGGAAATCCAAAATCCCCCGACATATCTGCCAGATTGATAAAGCTGAATCTCGGAATCGCTTTTTTTACGGTATCCTGCGGCGCGGCTTCCTGATCGGGCGTCTCTGTCGGCGATTCAGGATCTTCCACTTCTGTTGCGGCCAGATCGGTCACTCCCGCCCCTTTTACTATTCCATCGTCTGCCGTCCCGTCCACAGCAGACGGATCCACTGTCTGATTCATAGGCGTGATCCGCATGAATGCCGACGGGTTTGTCATTGCGCCGTTTAAGATATCACCATAATTCTCATCGATCAATTTTGTCATCGAATCCATACAATGACTGCATACATGGATATTGCCCGGCAGGTGAAGCATTTTCCCTGCCAGGCTTTCCGGACGTCGGCACATCATGCAAAACTCTTCATACTCACCGCCGTCATTTTTGTTCACATTATCTCCCATCCTCAGTTTCCTCTCTATTTATTCTCTGCAGCGCCGGACAAAAATTCTTCTGATTGTCCATCCGCATGCTTCATGAAGCAGTTTACTCCGTAGCCATATCAAGCTTACTGCCAAGAGTGACCTCCAGCGTTATCCGCTGATATCCGCGGGCAGTCTGCCTCATAACTTCTATCTCTACCGTCGAACCGGCCTCATAGTAACACAGCTTATTCGCCAGACTCTGCATGGACTTAATGGTCTCCCCGTCAAAGGAAATGATAAAGTCTCCCTGCTGCACTCCTGCTTTTTCTGCTGCCGTATCTTCATAAACCTTCGCCACATAAACGCCTTCGGGATAACCATAATACAGGATCTCCTGTGCCGTAGTCGTTGCGCCGCTGATGCCAAGATACCCCTGTTCCTCTTCCGGCAACAGTTCTCTGGTTTCCTTTAAAGAAAGTTCCTCAATGATCGGTTTCGCTGCCGAGATCGGGATGGCATATCCCATGCCCTCTACGGCACTGCCGCCGATCTTATTGGAATTGATACCGATCACTTCACCATTAATATTCAAAAGCGCGCCTCCGGAGTTGCCCGGATTGATTGCCGCATCCGTCTGTATAAATGTTCCGCTGACATTATCCATATTCATCTCACGGTCTAAAGCGCTGACAACGCCGGTCGTCACAGACTGTCCATAACCAAGGGCATTGCCGATGGCTATCACCGGCTCGCCTACCTTTAAGGAATCGGAATCTCCCATCTTAGCGATCGCAATCGTCTCCAACGTCCCTTGTTCCAAATCTTCTATCTTGACCGCGATAACCGCCAGGTCTCTGGACGCATCCGTACCTTTTACCTGCGCCGTCGCATCCGTTCCGTCCGCAAATGTCACCGTTATTTCGTTATTGTCCTCTATCACATGATAGTTGGTTACCACCAGCAGTTCGCTTTCGTTAGAGTCTATGATAATTCCTGAACCGCTTGCATCCGCATCTTTTGTATAATAGTAATAATTATATGTCAGATGATTGGTGATGGAAACAATCGCGGGCATCACTTCATCCACGACTTCCGTTACATCCGTATTTACCGTATAGCGCACAGGAATTATCTGTTCCATCGGCTGGTACTCTTCCTTCATTGAATCCAGTTCGGACTGTACGATCATCGATTCTTCCAAATATTGCGGATCCGCCATCTGCTGACCGGTACTTTCTTCCAATAATCCCGTCGTAAATCCGATCTCCCTGACTACAAAAAAAGAAACCGCTGCAAAGGATCCAAACAATATCCCGCATAGACAGGATAAAACGATTTTTTGAAATGCTTTCATAACCTGTGTGCCTCCCTATACCGTTGATTTCAAAAATTTCATTTACAAATGTTATTGTAATTCGAATTTGTGAAAATTTTTTGAAAAAAAGATTGAGAATCTATGTTTCCGCTAGGCTTCTTTTTTCCAGTAGTTTACATTCATGGTCAGCTTTCTGACCAACGGTCTGGGAAGTTTTTTGTATGCCTTTCCAAGACGGTATCCAAGGTATTTATAAAAACTGGTAAGATACAATCCGGGAATCTGACCTGCCTTTTTGTTTTTTCTCAGATAATCAGCCGTCTCAAATACCAGCTTCTTTCCTTCTGCAGAGGACGATATCTTTCCAAAGATCTCCGGATGGTCCGCCTGTGATACGCCAAGATCAAAATTGCGTTTTAGCTGCTGCAAATTGGAATATCGGTGATAATGAACCACTTTTGCGTCCGCCGTGTACGCAATGGCATGATCCGACATCAGGACCTGATAAGCAAAGATCATAT
>CAMWKA010000114.1 GCA_947174725.1 uncultured Lachnospiraceae bacterium
AAGCAGCCTTTGCTGCAAGCAAAATTGCTAAAGGCAATAAAATTGCTAAAGCAATTAGAAGTTCTTCTCACACTAATACCTTTGATAGAAATTCCTTCGTTCGATCCTGTTTGGGATTTCCGAAAATTTCTTCCGGCGTTCCTTCCTCTAAAATGATACCCTCGTCCATAAACAGGACCTTCGTTCCAACCTCTTTGGCAAATCCCATTTCATGAGTTACAACCGCCATGGTCATTCCATCCTCTGCCAGGTTTTTCATAACCTCCAGCACCTCTCCGACCATCTCCGGATCAAGCGCGCTGGTGGGTTCGTCAAAAAGCATCATCTTAGGTTTTAACGCCAATGACCGCACAATTGCAATTCTCTGTTTCTGTCCGCCGGACAGCTGCCCGGGATAAGCATCAGCTTTCTCCCTAAGATTCACAATATCCAATAGCTTCAGCGCTTCCTCTTTCGCCTCTTCTTTCGTCATCAGTTTTAATTCTACCGGAGCGAGGATCAGATTATCCATAATGCTTAAGTGCGGGAACAGATTAAAATGCTGGAATACCATCCCCATCTGCTGCCTTATCTTATTAATATCAACACCTTTTCCCGTTATTTCTGTTCCTTCAAAGAAAATCTGACCGGACGTAGGGGTCTCCAACAGATTTAGGCATCTTAAAAAAGTAGACTTGCCGGAACCGGACGGACCGATAATAACGATCTTTTCCCCTTGTTCTATTTCATAGTTAATTCCACGGAGTACCTTATGTGCTCCGAAATCCTTACATAAGTTTCTAACGGATATCACTTTCCCGCAGCCTCCTTTCCAACAATCCCATAATCCATGTGAAGAACATGACGATTGCAAGATAGATCGTAGCCACCACAAGCAGCGGCAACATCGCATCATAAGTAACGCCGCGGATGATGTCACCGCCACGCGTCAGTTCATTTAACCCGATGGTGCCACAGATGGACGTCTCTTTCAGCAATGTGATCATCTCATTGACCAGTGCCGGAAGCACGTTCTTGATCGCCTGCGGCATAATGATCTTCTGCATAGTCTTCACATAACCAAGTCCAAGCGACCTTCCCGCCTCCATCTGTCCCTTATCTATAGACATAATACCGGAACGCATGATCTCAGCAATATACGCGCCCGAATTAATACCAAACGCCAAAAACGCCACTAAAAATTTATTCGTACTGCTGGCTAAAATCACGAAATACACGATCATCAACTGTACCATCGTCGGCGTACCACGGATCACTGTCAGATAGATTCTGCACACCACGTTTAAAAACCGAAGCAGAAATCCTGAAAACCCATGAAGGTTCTTCTTCCCGATCTGATCATGCGACGTCCTGACGATCGCTACCAGAATACCAATCACAAGTCCCATTAAAAGCGCGGCAGCGGTCACCTGTAAGGTAACCACTACGCCGTTTGTAATATAACGCCATCTTTCTTTTTCCACAAAATCCAGCACAAATTTTGCAACCAGATCATTCCACCATTCCGTCACGTTCTTCTCCTCATTATCCTGATAGTATTTGATATGTACATTCCTGTTAATACACTTTGTCCAATGTATAACATTATCATGTTAAACATTATCATGTTAAACATTATCATGAAAACATTATCATGAAAACATTATCATGTTAGACATTTTCTTATCATATCACAATTTTCATCATTTGTAACCCGTAAATATCGCCACCATTTCCGTCTTCCTTCATCCTCTCCTCTTAACACTGAAAACGATACCGCTCTTGGGATAGATCCATTCCCCTTTGATTGCAATATCATAAAGACCATTTTGCTGCTCATAAGCGCCATCATTTGATTCATCGCCTTTGTTAAGATAAGAAAACATCGTTACATCCATCTTGCCCGGCATATAATCAAATGTAATCTTGGGTTCTTTCGTTGGATCCACCAGAGTAACTTCAAATATGGAGTTCCAAAGTTTTGGCATATGGAAGATCACTCTTATGGAATGTTCACTCCGATTGGTTTCATAATTCACTTTATAGGTAGCGACGATACCGCCGTCTCTCACGTCGACCCTGTCCAAAGTCCCCTGTTGTCCATCCACTTTTAAAACTGCGGTAAACAAGTTATCAAAAACATGTTTTAACTGATCTTCCGAAAGTCTCCTTAAATAATCAACAGCTTCCTTCGTAATATCCAGATTCTCATTAAAGATACATTTGGAAAACTCCTGATCTTTATCGCTTTCCATCAGACCGGCGTCCAGACTTCTTTTGTCAAATGAAAACCCGATTTTCACTTCCTCCGTACTTAAATTCACATCTGAGCCGGATAAGTATTTCACTTCATAGTTAAGATTCTCCTGAACATAAAAATACAGATCCTCTTTTGCTCCGGGAAATTCATCGTATTCCGTGGGCAGCTCCGTAGTAAGCGTAATGGTGTAATGAAAGCTTTTTCTGATTCTTGCCAGTTTCATGTTATGAAAATATTTATCCATATTTCCAACCATCATATCCACCGCGTCTTCATCTTTTACAATGGATTTAATTGTTGAGACAAGAAACGCCTGCTTATCCTCTTCACTAAACGCGTCTAAGATTTCCGGATCGCCCATCAGCGTTTTGGTGATCTGTTGGGAGGTTTCTCTGGCATACCCATCCTGCGTAAGCTTATTGTACAGGATATCAAACAGCAGAAATGCTGCCAGTACGCCAATCAGATTTCCCACAATATTACCAACAAGTTCATCAAATGTATATCCGTTCTTTAAGGTTAGATACATATATCCGGCAAATACAAGCAAAAGAGCTGTCAGTATTAAAATAACCGTCGCCGGAATCGTGCTGATTCTGGAAATTCTTTTTTCATCGTCTTTTTTCAATGCATTTCCTCCCTTGTAAAAACGCCTCTGTACAGAGCCGGTTTCTTATTATAAAACGCCCAGAAGCGGTCTCCATAATCAAAATGCCACCATTCTGACGGAAGATTGGTAAATCCCGCCTCTGTCATAACATGATAAAGAAGCCTTCTGTTATCTCTAATTACAACATCTTCTTCATTTTTCTCAAAAAAGGAAGTATAGGTTTTCTCCGTAAACGCGTCAAAACCCGTTCCCATCTCAAGTTCCTGCCCGTCTTTTCCTATGATCGTCAGATCTATCGCCCCACCGGTGGTATGGACCGGCGGTATGTCCCGGTCCCAGACCGGTTCCGATACAAATTTTTTGATGACTGCCCTTTTTTGTTCCTCACTGCTTCCTTCTAAATGAAATTCATTCATGATCTTATCGGAATAAACTTCGTAAAGTTCCTGCTGCAACACAAACGGACGCCATGCATCAAAAATTTTAAATCGATAGCCGGCTGGAAGTTGATTGGCGGCATCCTTCAGCATCTGATAAACTTCCTCTCTGACAAAGCAGTGTTGTTCCGCATAACGCATTCCCATTTTGGGATATTGCATATCAACTGTAATAATATCATTGCTAAGTATTTCAACAAATTTGAAATCCCCAAAATCCCTGTCTCCATATAGTTCAGGTTCGGATAATTCCGGTATACTCCTCATACCAGCCGTTCCTCCTTTTAAATACTGAAACATTCAGCCTGATATGTGTTCCTATTCATCAAATACTGTATTTTCTAACGTTATTCAGCATACTTCTTCAAACTTATAATAACCCAAGTAACCCTTCTTCGCAAGATATTCTTCCATTGAGAATCTTCATAACCACCTGATCAAAAAAATAAGGGGATGCCGGTGTTTCATCCTGCATCTCCTTATTTTCAGTTTTCGTCTGCAATTTTTGCTTATTCAGCTGTGATGTACTTATCGAGAATTTCCTGAATGGTTCCGTCCGCAATCAATTCTTCCAATGCAGTGTTTACCGCATTCATCAAATCAGTATTGTTTTTGGAAATACATGCCGCATAATCTTCAATCGCATATTCCGTATCAAGAATGATCAGTCCTTCATTTGCCGCCACAAAGCTAAGCGCCGGCTGGTTATCAATGATCACCGCATCTAATTTGCCCTGCGTAAGCGCAAGAACAGCATCTGCACCCTTATTGTACTGCTCCACATAATCTGCGCCAAATTCATCCGTAGCATAGATATCGCCTGTTGTAGAAAGCTGCACACCGATTATGTGTCCTGCCAGATCGTCAACGGAAGTGATCTCTGATCCCTCCGGAACGATGATCGACTGGATACCGGTTGCATATGATGTGGTAAAATCAACATTCTGAAGTCGTTCCTCTGTTACCGTCATACCGGCAAGCCCCATATCCACTTTGCCTGTCTGAACTGCTGTAATGATCGAACCAAACTCCATATCCTGAATCTCAAGCTCTAATCCCAGCTTATCGGCAATCGCCTGTGCTACCTCTGCGTCAATGCCTACGATCGCATCCCCTTCATAATACTCGTAAGGCGGGAAATAGGCGTTCGTCGCCATGATCAGCTTGCCATCTGTCACTGTTGTAAACGTTCCGAAATTATTACCAACATTTGTCGCAATGTCATCACTGTCATTCACATTTGTCGCAGTGTCATTACCGTCATCCACATTTGTCGTAATATCATTTCCGTTATCCACATTTGTCGTGGCGTCATTACTGCAGCCGCACAGCATCGCCATAACCATCGTTAAGGCAGCCGCTAACATAAAATAGTTTTTTAACATCTTTTTCATAATCACTTCTCCTCTCCTGTTATGCTTCAATCATTATATCACATGATTTGAATTGCGCAAGGAATTATAACTAATTTTATGGGAAAATACAAGTCAAACCTAATTTTCACATAGCATAAACTTCCCTTCAGCCTCCTTGATCTTTCCATGCTCCATTCCATAAGCAACAGCATTATTGACCGCCTTTTCAATGACTGTTCCTATTCTGGTAAAGCCAAATTTCTTTCCGGTTTCCCGGATAAGATCCTCTCTGCTGACCGCTACCTGTTCCGCCAGCGCTTCCATAACAGCACACAATATTTCCTGTACCGCTATTTCATCCATACTCCTGTGATTACCAAACTGATCCTCCGCCCGGTAATTGTCATATTCCTCCGGCTTCTGATCGACGCGCCAGTAAAATGTATTGTCGGTTTCTACTGTTTCAGATCTCTGCACATTTTGCAATGCCGTATCAAATACATGCTCTACTCTGCTGCCGGTTCTGGCAATCTCCCATGCGCCAAGTACTTTCCGCAGCATATACTTTCTGCTGACCGGCGCTTCCGTGATCAGGATCTGAACGATCAGCTGACGGATCGTCTGCAAATTTTCCGGCTCATAAAAGCTTTCGCTCGTACCTTTCTTTACAGGCGGAACGGACTGATACGGCATCTTTTTCCCGGAAGGCATTTCCGCCTCCGAAATCTTTTCAAATACCGGCGACTGCTTCTCATCAGCATTTGCACCGGCAGCTCCTCCGCTTCGGGTCCCACCTGTCCTGCCCTGAATGTCTGCATCTGCTGCCAGTTTTTCCTGTTCCAGTAATTCCTTGATCTTCTGGTCAACTTCTCCCAAAATCTTCTTGGAGTTATCCAGATAATCCAGCGCCCATATCCTCATGATCTTCCAGCCAAGTCCCGCCAAGACGCCGGGCTGCAGGATATAACGGTCTTTTGACAGGGTCGCTTCCCTGCTGTTCTCACCATCCAATAAAATACCCAGCAGATACCTGTCCGGATACTGTGGATGGATGACGCCGATATCCAGCTTATATTTGGAATCGCCGATATTCGTCCTTACAGCATAACCCATGGCATCGATTGCCCCGGCGATCTCCTCTGCCAGTCCATCCTTACGCAGATCCTGATGTCCGGCTTGTACTGTCAGCGCTCCTCTTCCCCTTGCCGCATACTCCAAAAATCCTTTCAGTCCCGCAACCCCCTCAGAACGTGTTCTTGACAGGTCGATCTGCTCCGGACGGATCACCGCATAGACGATCATACTCTTGCGCGCTCTGGAGATCGCAACATTTAACCGTCTCCATCCGCCCTCCTGATTGAGGGGTCCGAAGTTCATAGATATCTTACCATTCGCATCCGGTCCGTAACCCACGGAGAACAGGATCACATCTCTCTCGTCTCCCTGGACATTTTCCAGATTCTTAATAAACACCATTCTGGCGACAGGGAAAATAAAGAGTTATCAG
>CAMWKA010000115.1 GCA_947174725.1 uncultured Lachnospiraceae bacterium
GGCTTCGCCTCTTTCTCCGCTTGCCCGCAGTGCCCTCGTTCGATTTCGCTTTGCTCCATCTCTCTCGCGGGCTTCGCCTCTTTCTCCGCTTGCCCGCAGTGCCCTCGTTCGATTTCGCTTTGCTTCATCTCTCTCGCGGGCTTCGCCCTATGCTCGTTCATGAAATCATATCCCGCCCGGAAGCAAGCTTCCGGCGGCAGATGATTTCATTCACTCGCGCACTGCTCATTGCTTTCGCGTACATTATACAATCGAAAAACCCACAGTGTCAACGTATTACGCCGACAAACTGTGGGCTTTAGTTATTAATATTTCTTTAAATATGCCTATACTTCTTCTTCCTGCAGCGACGTCTTCTTTGTCACCTGTACTTCTTCCTCATAACATGCAAATGCATGCTCCACATCTTCCTTCTTCAGCTTCGGCGTAATCAGGCTGACAACCGGAACGATGATCAGTCCGCCGACCATAGCAATCGCACCACAGTTGATCGGAGAAGCGATAAATTTTAAGTAGATATTAGATACGGTAAGCCCTACTGCAAAGATGAAATTGACCCACACAGCCAGCTTTGTGGTACCTTTCCAGAACAGACCGTACATAAACGGCGCAAGAAACGCTCCTGCAAGCGCACCCCATGAGATACCCATGAGCTGTGCAATAAAATCAGGCGGATCAAGCGCAATGATAACAGAAATGACGATGAAGAAAACAATCAAAATTCTCATGGTCAGCAACTGTTTCTTTTCGTCTGACTTCTTCATCACAGTATCCATCAGGAAGTCCAACGTAAGCGTCGAACTGGAAGTCAATACCAGCGAGGAAAGCGTGGACATTGACGCGGAAAGAACCAGTACGATGACTACACCGATCAGGATATCGGGCAATGTATTTAACATTGTAGGGATGACCATATCATACTTGACGCCCCCATCTACAACAATACCGGGCTGATCTCCAAACAATCTTCCGAATCCGCCCAGGAAATAACAGCCACCCGATACTACAACCGCAAAGAAAGTTGACACGATCGTTCCTGTCTGAACCGCTTTCTCATTTTTAATGGCATAAAATTTCTGCACCATCTGCGGAAGTCCGAGCGTACCCAAAGAAGTCAGGATGATAACGCCTAAAAGATTCAAAGGATCCGGCCCAAAGAAAGAAGCATATACTCCCGGCACATCACTCTCAGCGCTTGTAACATCGGCAAGTTTATGGATCGCTTCAATAAAACCTCCCTGTCCGCTAAGCACCGCCCCGATTACGCATACAATACCAACCAGCATGATAATACCCTGAATAAAATCATTAATTGCTGTTGCCATATATCCGCCCAGAATAACATACACTGCCGTCAATACCGCCATTGCAATAACGCAGTATTTATAATCAATGTCAAATGCCAGTCCAAACAGATTAGACAATCCGTTATATACAGATGCCGTGTAAGGGATCAAAAAGATAAAGATGATGATAGACGCAACAATCTTTAACGCACGGCTGCTATAACGCTTGCCGAAGAAATCCGGCATGGTCTTAGTATCTAAGTATCTTGTCATAACTCTGGTCCTACGACCTAACAATACCCATGCCAACAGGCTTCCGATTACCGCATTGCCCAGACCGATCCAGGTGCTTGCGATACCATATCTCCATCCAAACTGTCCGGCATATCCGACAAATACGACCGCCGAAAAATAGGATGTTCCATAAGCAAATGCCGTCAGCCACGGTCCCACACTTCGACCGCCCAAGACAAAACCATTGACATCTGTTGCATGCTTTCTGGAATACACGCCGACAGCAACCATGACGCCAAAGAAAACAAGCAGTAACAAAATTTTGACTAACATATGATACTTCCTTTTCTTATTTATATATTTCCGCCCGGCAGGTCCTTCTGCCGACTTAATGCTTCCTCTAGGTATCGCCAGCAATATTACGCATACTTCTTTATTGCTTCAACGCATTAAAGTGCGGATAGTAAAAATTATATGAGCATACGCGCTTTTTGTCAATATCTACGCCTTTTTCCAATTTTCTATTAACCCATATGCCTGATAATCTCCTCAAACGATGCCATCTCTTTCTTATGAAAATGAAACTGATAACCGCTTAACTTTTGAATCCCGATTCCATACGTCACCTCTTTATTCAGGGTAACCAGTATATACACCTGCTTTGTCAGGAATTTACCACTTTCCTGTCTGCGCATATCCACCACATCTTCCGCGATATCCGTTGTCCAGATCCCCTGCCCGTTGTCCGCAATGATGCGTCGGTTTGTCATTGTGATACGAGAATCATCCGCGCCAAGCAGCCTTCCCGATTCCGTTGTAAAAGCCCACGGCTTTGCCGTAAATATGACCTTCTCCTCCGGCAGCAGGTTCACCTTAAATTTATTTTTGATTTCCGGCAGCATATCTAAATAATTGATATTCATAAGAATCACCCCATTTCTTTCCGGCGTTTGTCTGCACATTCCTGACTAAAGGCAATCATCCGGTTAATATCATTCTTATAGATATCGTCCATACCATTTTCATAGTCAAACACGATGTCCAGCCGATGCTTCAACAGTTCTGTCTGCATAAATAGGAACGCCTGCTGATTATTTTTTATCCGGAATCCATACCGTTTATGATCTCTGCCCGCAATTATCAGCGTCGTATCCTTGTGAATGGGAATCACTCCCTCTATCTTGCTGGTCATAACCATGGTATATACCCACAATATATTTGCCATCGGCACAAGTTCCAGTCCGATTTTGATCCCGACAACCGCCTGACTGGTCACAAGCAGTCCGTCGCACATCGCACAGGAAGGCATTTCATGATTGATCATATGTAACTGCTGCGGGGAAAAAGGCTTCACAAGCTTTTTGGTTCGGATGCTTGCGATCAGCCACAAGATGCCAAATAATATTGCCGGAAAAATCATCCCCAACATCGCAAGCGACAACCCAAACGGAAAATTGTCCAATACAAAGGTGGCAAATGCCAGGATAAAAATGAGCAGGCAGACAAAAAACGGTATCTTAAACTTCTTGACGCTCCTGCAATAATAGTGATACAAATTATCATAGTTTTTCAGCTGTTTCATGAGAGACGCTCCCCGCAAAAAGTAATCGTCCTTATCATACCCGAATCAAGTGTGCTTTTCAAGACGATTCCGATGTTCTTTCCATTTTTCTGACCACTCTGTCAAAAGGTAAGCCGGTCTTAAAAACTATCCTTTTCTAATTCATCCTTTAAGTCGATCCGTTCTTCCCAGCCTTCCCCAAAGATCTGGTTCGTCCACTGTCCGTATGCCCATGTGGATTTTACGATGTCTATGGCATTGTGGGCATGTTCATCATAATAATACCTTTCCACATTTTCAGCAGACCCTCCGCTGATCCACTCCAGACTTTTTATTCCGTCACATTCCATCCTGCCTAAGTACCCGTGACCTACATAAATATCATTATTTTCCTGATCATAAGTCCATTCCGCCGAAGATTCCATTAGCATTTCCGTCTGTATTCCAATCTCTGTTCCTGACTGTGTTCCAATCGGTATTACAATCGGTGTTTCCGTCTGTATTTCAATCTGTGATTCCATCCAATAATCAAGATTAAAATCCCTATAAACAAAGTCAACTTGGGCAAGTTCATTTATGATGCCGTCCAGATCACGGGACGACAGTCTTCCCCAATAACACTGTTCACATAGATCATCCCAAAGTCTGTTGTCCGAAAAATAGAAATACAAAAGATGCCTCCATTGCTCTTCTTTAGGATAATTATTCGCATAATAGGAATCTATATTGTATCCCGAATAAACATCGCCATTTTCAAAAACAAATAGATAATTTTCTACAACTTCCCCATTTTTTATGATCGAATATCCTATTTCCACAAGAATTTTATCCCTGCCGACGCCTTGCCGCAACAGCATACGATCCACCGGTTCCATAACACATATCTCTTTTGTATAGTTATGGTACATCATGGCAAACGGGGAGTGATCTTCTTTGGACTGATACCGAGCTTTTGTATAGTTATGGCACGGCACAACAAACAGTGCAGACAGCGCCAGCAATACTACCAACGCCGCCGTTACTGTTATGATAATTCTTTTCTTCCCCCCTGCTTTCTTGGTCATCCAGATACTCCTTTATTAGATTTCTTTTTGCATCTCAAAACGGTAAAAGCTAAAGTCATAATTATCTGATATGATGATATGGAAATATTTCGGCTCTGCATCAGGCAGCGTAACCTCCACCGTATAACTCTTTACGAAAACAATGACAAAATACTTTCCCAAACAAAATTCCAATAAAGCATCAATTGCTGAATGGCGCTTCTTTTCCTTTCTACCACTTCCATTTCATCCTTCAGGTCGATCCGTTCCTCCCAGCCTTCCCCGAAGATCTGGTTCGTCCACTGTCCGTATGCCCATGTAGATTTTACGATGTCTATAGCATTGTGGGCATGTTCATTGTAAAGATAGCGAGTCATCTCATCAACATACCCGCTGCTGATCCACTTCAGACCTTCTGTTCCATTTCTTTTCATCCTGCCTTTATACCTATGATACCAATAAATATCATTATTTTCCTGATCATATGTCTGTTCTCCTTGTGTTCCCGACTGGGGTTCGGGCATAACATTCATCTCACGATAATAACCATCAAAGTTATCCACTTGGGAGAGTTCACTTATAATACCGTCCAGATCACGGGGCGACAGCCTCCCCCAGTAACACTGTTCATATAGATAATCCCAGTACCTATCGTCCATGTTAGCATAATACCCACTCCTCTCCATTTGTTCTTGATTATCAGAATCATGCACATAAGAGTAATTGATACAATAAGCCGAATAGATGTCTCCATTTTCTAAAATATATAAATAATTTTCAACATCTTCCCCTCCCGTAATAATCGAATACTGCATTTCCACAAGGATGTTATCCATGCTGACGCCTTCCCGCTGCCCCATATGTTCCACCTGTTCCATGACGCATATCTCCTTGGTATAGTTATGATATAGCACGACAAACAGCGCAGATAGTACCACCAGCGCCGCTACTGTTATAATAACTCTTTTCTTCCCCCCTGCTTTCTTGGCCATACAGACACTCCTCTTAGATATTTTAAATATTCTGCTTAATCTCAAAACAATGACAAAATGCTTTCCCAAACAAAATTCCAATAAAGCATCAATTGCTGAATGGCGCTTCTTTTCCTTTCTACCACTTCCATTTCATCCTTCAGGTCGATCCGTTCCTCCCAGCCTTCCCCGAAGATCTGGTTCGTCCACTGTCCGTATGCCCATGTAGATTTTACGATGTCTATAGCATTGTGGGCATGTTCATTGTATCGATACATGACCATCTCTTCAACAGAACCTCTACTGATGCCCCCAAGAAATATTGTTCCATTGCTTTCCATCCTGCCACTATACCCATGACTTCCATAAATATCACTATTCTCCTGATCATACGCCTGTTCTCCTTGTGTTCCCGACTGAGGTACCGGCATATCATCCTCCTTACGGTTATAACATTTAAAGTCATCCACTTGGGCAAATTCATGGATGATGCCATTCAGATCACGGGGCGACAGTTTCCCCCAATAATACTGTTCATGTAGATAATCCCAGTATCTGTCATCCATATTGGCGTAATACCCTCTCCTCTCCATGTCTTCTTTGTTATTATAATCATGCACATAATAGTAATTGATACAATAACCCGAATAGACGTCCCCGTTTTCAAAAATATAGAGATAATTATATCTAAACTCCCCTTCCGTGATAGTCGAATACCACATTTCCACAAGGATGTTATCCATACTGACGCCTTCCCGCTGCCCCATGTGTTCCACCTGTTCCATGACGCATATCTCCTTGGTATAGTTATGGTACAGCACGGCAAACAGTGCAGACAGTACCAGCAGTAGCACCATTACTATCACGATTATCCTTTTTTTCACTCTTGCTTTCTTGGTCATCCAGATACTCCTTTTTTACATTTCTTTTTACATCTCAAAACGGTAAAAGCTAAAGTCATAATTATCTGATATGATGATATGGTAATATT
>CAMWKA010000116.1 GCA_947174725.1 uncultured Lachnospiraceae bacterium
TGACGCTGCCCGGTATTGCAGGTATCATCCTGTCCATCGGTATGGCAGTAGATGCCAATGTGATCGTGTTTGCGAGGATCAAAGAGGAGATCAAGGACGGAATGACCGTCCAGTCCGCAATCAAATGCGGATTCTCCAAAGCATTTTCCGCGATCATCGACGGCAATATTACGACGCTGATCTCCGCGATTGTGTTGATCGCTATGGGAAGCGGAAGCCTGAAGGGATTTGCTTATACGCTGGCGATGGGTATCGTCATTTCCATGTTTACGGCGCTGGTTATTACAAAACTGCTGTTAAACTGTTTGTATGCAATGGGATTTCAGGATGTCAAATGGTATGGCACAGGGAAGGACAGCAAGTCGTTTGATTATGTGGGAAAAAGAAAGACCTTCTTTGGAATATCCGGCGCAGTTATATTAGTGGGAATCATTATGCTGTTTATCAATAGGGCATCGATTGGTTCTGTATTAAATTACAGTCTGGACTTTGTCGGCGGTACGGCGACAAGCGTTACTTTCGACAGCGTACCCAGCAGGGAAGATGTTGACAGTGTGATCGTTGCGGGGCTGGAGGAGATTACGAAGGATGCCAATGTATCCTGGCAGACCGTAAACGATACGAACGAGATTATCTTTAAAACCCGTGCGCTGGAAACAACAGAGGAGCGCGCGGCAGTGGAACAGCTTTTGGCAACAAATTTTGGAGTGATGCCGGATAAAATCAAGATGGAAACCATCGGCGCGACTGTTTCTGGCGAAATGAGACGGGAAGCCATCATGTCCGTTCTGGTTGCGACGCTTTGCATGATGATCTATATCTGGTTCCGGTTTAGCGATATCCGTTTCGGCGCCAGCGCGGTGACAGCGCTTTTACATGACGTTATGGTGGTTCTAACCTTCTATGCAATTATAAGATTGAGCGTCGGCTCTACGTTCATTGCCTGTATGCTGACGATCGTCGGATATTCCATCAATGCAACCATCGTAATCTTTGACAGGGTACGTGAGAATAAGCGCAGTATGGGACGTAAGGAGACGCTGAATGATGTTGTGAATAAGAGTGTAGCGCAGACGCTCTCAAGGAGTATCTTTACTTCTCTGACAACATTTATCATGATTGCGGTGCTTTACATTCTGGGGGTGTCTTCTATTAAAGAATTTGCGCTCCCGCTGATGGTGGGTATCTTATGTGGAACATATTCTTCGATCTTTCTGGCTGCGCCATTATGGGGGCTGCTTCGGGATAAATTCCCGCAGACGGAAGAAGATGACGACTGATTTTCCGGTTGATGATTTTGTTGATTGTGTAAGAGAATGGATAAGGATATCAAAAAGAAGGGATCAAAAAAATATAAAGCCGGACTGTGGCTGGTACTTCTGTCTGTACTGATCGCCGCGCTTGCCGCGTTGGCTGCGGGAGTATATCAGGGGAGGATCAAGCTTGCCCTGAAGATGGCGGAAAGATATAGCGTAAAGGGCGTTGATATCTCTTATTATCAGGGTGATGTCGACTGGCAGGTATTGGAAGACGGGCTTTCTTTCGTATATATGAAAGCCACGGAAGGGAGCGGGCATCAGGATATCCGTTTTGAAGAGAATCTGGCGGGTGCGCTGGAGACCGGTCTTGCGGTGGGGGCTTATCATTTCTTTAGTTTTGAAAGTAGCGGAAAGACGCAGGCGGACCATTATATCGAAGTAGTCGGAAGATGGGATGGCATGCTTGTACCAGCTGTAGATGTGGAGTATTACAGCAGTTATGAGGGCGTCATTGATGTGGAAGCGATCAGGGAAGAGCTACAGCTTCTGTTAGATGAACTGGAGGCGTACTATGGATGCAAGCCGGTTATCTATACTACCATGACGGCATACAAAACGGTGATTCAGGGAGAGTTCACGGAATACCCGCTCTGGATCAGAAATATCTATTATCATCCGCTTTTCGGCGGTCGGAACTGGGTATTCTGGCAGTATAGTGATAAAGGGTTGCTGGATGGATATTCCGGGGAAGAACGGTATATCGATCTGGATGTCTTCAGAGGAGATGAGCAGGATCTGGAAAATTATCGGATCTATGATTCGTCAGAGGAAGAATAAGACAGTTCTGCATATCAAAAAAGGAAGTCCGGCGGACTTCCTTTTTATTGTCTTACTGTCAGATCGTGATCTATATTCCTCAATCGATGATCGTCACTGTTTCCATCAGATAATTGGTTACTTTATCGGCAAGCGCCATCTGTGCCAGATAGTTGAAATGATATAGTGTCTCCAGTTCCTGGAAGGATGCTGTATCATAGCCCTGTTCAGCGTAGTAGTTCATCACTTCTTCTCTGGTGTTGGTCATCCCTTCATTTTTAAAGACAGTCATCACGGCAAGATAATACGCCACATCATTGGAAGCTGCGGAATCTACGGAAGCAAGGTATTCCGCTTCCGTGGTATAACCAAACAGTTCATATACTGAGTTATATGGGTAATACCCAAGAATTTCATAAAACATCTGGTTATTTTGATTATACTGCTGTGTGTTCTGAGTGAGATAGATTTTCCTTACATTCTCCAGATAATCAGCAGGGTATTTCAATATTGTGCCTTCCTCGGCCAGTGAGTCAGTAATAGCTTCTCGTAAGTTTTCATCAAAATACTGCTGGATAATATATTCCCGGTAGCCTTCTGCCGTGGTGGCGATAGAACTGAAATTAATGGCAACCAGTTCGTCTGTAAATTCCGGCGCGACATAGATGCCGTGGATCGTGATATCATAGTTGAAGGTTACGCCGGCTAAATTCGTGTCAGGATAATCGGCAGGATAGGCAATCTCAGTTTGGAAGTTGTCACCGGGTTTATGACCAATCAGCGTTTCATCAAACAGGTCGGAGACCATCCCGCTTCCTATGGTATAATCTTCCTGTGTCGCTGCATTATATGAGACGCCTCCGATGGAAGAAGTATAGGAAAGGCTGATTGTATTCTCTGAAGCCGTAACCAGATTGGCGTCATCAGAAAGTTCTGCGAGGGATTCGCAGAGAGATGCAATGTTCGCCTCTACTGTCGCGTCATCAGGAAGAAGATCTGCCCTATTGTAGGAAAGATTCTTATAATCAAACTGGATATAATCCGCAGGATCAACATTACTGATCAGTCCCTCTTCCGTCAGATATTTTCCATAATTCAATTGTCTGCTCTGATTCAAAAAATAAACAAGGCAGATGACCAGAATGATCGTTACGGGGATCAGGATAGCGATCAGGTTTGCCAGAGCCTTTTTTCGCTGCTGTTCTTTTCGGGCATTTTCTATGTCCAGACGTTTTTGCTTTGATTTACTGATTTCATTTTTACTCATGGTAAGCCTCCATTTAAAAATGTTGGGATATAAAATAGACCGAGATTAAGTATAGCACAAATTTTATGGAAATAAAACAATTATCATTAACATTATTTAACTGGTGTAGAAAAGTAATACAGGATATAGCTAAAATAAGAGGAATGATGTATAATGGATCAAGATGGAGGAGAAAGATGAATCAATGGCTTCTGCTAACCAAAGGCGCGGATTTTCAGTCGATTGGAGCAAAATATCATATTGATCCGCTGATTGCCAGACTGATCAGAAACAGGGAAGTCGTGACGGAGCAGGAGATCGGCCAGTACCTTTTTGGCGACAGTAAAAGTTTTCATGATCCAAAGCTGTTAAAAGACATGGACATCGCATGCAAAAAGCTGGAGGAAAAGATTGCGCAGGGGAAAAAGCTTCGCGTGATCGGAGATTATGATATTGACGGCGTATGTTCTACGGCGATTCTCTTGAAGGGATTTCAGTTCCTTGGAGGTGATGTGGATGCCGTAATTCCCCACAGAGTCAGGGATGGATACGGACTAAACAGGGAACTGATCAGGGATGCGGCGGAGGCCGGAGTAGATACGGTCATTACCTGCGACAATGGTATTGCGGCGAAAGAAGAGATCGCTTATGCCTATGAACTTGGCATGACCGTGATCGTTACCGATCATCATGAGGTACCTTATGAAGAGACGGATAGCAGAAAAACATATCTCTTACCGCCTGCGGAAGCTGTCATAGATCCAAAGCGGGTGGACTGTGACTATCCGTTTTCGGGCATTTGCGGAGCATTTGTGGCATATAAGCTGATATATGCCATGGTGGACGGGGGCTGCGCGCAGCGGCTTCTTAAAGGAGATGATTGGGAGAAGGCATGGCATCGGCTGGATGCGGAAATATTGCAGCTGGCGGCATTTGCGACGGTTGGCGATGTCATGGAGCTAAAGGATGAGAACCGCGCGCTGGTGAAGACGGGACTGAAGCTGATGAGCAATACGTCTTATGTTGGATTAAAGGCATTGCTTAGCGTTATGGGCAGATGGGGTTCGCCGGTGACGGCATATCATCTGGGATATCTGCTGGGGCCCTGCATCAATGCCACGGGGCGTATTGACACGGCATCCAGGGCGTTGGAACTGCTGATGGCGGATCAGGAATCGGAAGCAATGCGCATTGCCGGAGAACTGAAGGCAATGAATGACAGCCGTAAGACGATGACCGAACAGGGAACATCAAAAGCAGTAGAGCAGATCGAGGGAGGAGAACATGACGGATCTTCCGTATATGTGATCTATCTGCCGGAATGTCATGAAAGTATTGCGGGGATCGTTGCCGGGAGGATCAGAGAGCGGTATCATCATCCGACATTGATCCTTACGGATGCAGAGGATGGACTTAAGGGATCAGGCAGATCCATCGAAAGTTATGATATGTATCGGGAATTGTCGGCGGTTAAGGATATTTTTACCAAATTTGGCGGTCATGCGCAGGCGGCGGGATTTTCCCTGCCAAAAGATAAATTGGCGGAATTGAGGCGGAGGCTGAATGAAAACAGCAGATTGACGGAAGCGGATTTTAAAGAGACGCTTCGTATTGACGCGCAGGTGCCGTTTTCTTATATTACGCCGCAGCTATTAGAACAGTTTGCAATATTGGAGCCGTTTGGAAACGGTAATCCCAAACCGCTTTTGGCAAAGAAAGATGTGCTGCTTTATCGCGCGAGGCTCCTGGGAGCAGAGGGAAAAGTCGGAAAGTACCAGATCAGGGATACGGATGGCGGGACGGCAGAGCTGACTGTATTTTTTGATAAGAATAAAGAATTTAAGGAATTTCTGACAGAGCGGTATGGAGAGGAAAAGGTGCGGGAAGTTTTCCTCGGCGGCGGAGAGGGACTGAAATTTTCCGCAGCATATTATCCGCAGTGGAATGAATATCAGGGACAGAAAAACATTCAATTTATTATGGAAGATTTTTGTTAAGAGAATACAAAGAGCGGAGAAGAATTTTATGCAGGAGAGTAAAAACAGATACATCGATGTTTATGCCGGAGTTGGTATTTGCGTGCTGGTTTTGGGGTGTTCTAAGATCTTGCCGGAGACATTTAAAATATGGGTGGATGCGTTTGTGATGATGTTGTTTTTTACGGCAGCGGGAGTTTATGGCAGGGAATCCGGGATATCGAAACTGGAAATGACGGATCTCATCAAAAAGGGAGCGAGGGAGATCATGATTCCATACTGTTGGATGAGCCTTCTGGCAGTGACCGGTCAATGCGCCGGTATGCTTTTATTCCCGATGAAATTTACAAGGGGAGATACCATCGGTATGATCTGGGATTTGCTGTCCTTCTACGGTGGTTCTGTGTTATGGTTTCTGCCTGTGCTTTTTGTAGGTGTAACGGGATATTGGACGATACGCAAGAAACTGTTTTATCCCATTGCGCTGATTCTTACAGCGGTTCTTGCAGCTGTCATATGTGGCATTAATGGTATTCCGATATATCTTTATGGAAAGGAAATGTCAGTGGAGGTATTTTTACTGCAGTGCGTCTATACTGTCTGGCGGGGCTGTGTAGGCATGTTTTTCTGCGCTTTGGGGGAGGGACTTTCCATGCTGCTCGGATATCTGGAACGTAGAAAACTGATGATGATCTTGTCAGGATTTGCATTGACCGGCCTTGGAACATTTCTTGCTTTGAAGAATCAGGAAAAAACCGATGTAACGATATCC
>CAMWKA010000117.1 GCA_947174725.1 uncultured Lachnospiraceae bacterium
TTATCTTCCACCAGTGCGGAAGTTGCAGAGTCAGCCTCCGGTGTCAGTGTAGATTATTATATTATGCTGTTGGGTGATCTTGCCCTGCCGGGTGTCGTCTTAGAATATATTGTGGAGGCAGTAAATAGGATCAGTGATATCATTACCGCTTCCGGCGTGCAGATCATCATATTTATCGCTGCTTTGCAGTCCATTCCGGGCTCTATGTATGAGGTTGCGAAGATCGAGGGTGCAACGGCATATGAAACTTTTTGGAAGGTGACATTCCCCATGGTAATGCCACATATCATTACCAATGTGGTATATACGGTGGTAGATAGCTTTGCAGACAGCGAGGTTGTTGACCTGGCATATAAGACGGCATTTAAACTGGGTAATTACGGATTGAGTTCGGCATTCAGTTTGATCAGTACGGTGGTTACCTGTCTGATTCTGGTGATCGTATGCAGATTTATTCAGAAGAGGACATTCTACTACAATTAGGAAGGAGCGTTCCGATGGGATCAGAAAGTAAAGAAAAAAAATCTGTTTTTCTGCGTTTTAAGGAATATCGACAGGGTAAGGATTTTCATAATGACAAAAAAGGTTTTATTGCTTCAGGTAAGAAACTGATTATAGATATCTTCCGGTTTTTGATTATTGTTGGAATCAGTTATGTTATCCTGGCACCGGTAATCGGAATTGTGATCAATTCTTTCTTTTCGGATGCAGACGCGTATAATCCGATGGTCTATATGATTCCGCAGGATCCGACCACCAGCCGTTATGATCTTGTGTTGGAACGGCTAAACTACTGGGCGACCTGCAGTAAGACGTTGATATATTCCGCTTCTTTGATGTTGATACAGGTTGTGATCTGTTCTATGGTAGGATATGGATTTGCAAGATTTAATTTTCCGGGCAAAAATATTTTATTTGCCTGTGTGGTGGTCATGATCGTTATTCCGGCACATACCATTATGTTGCCTTTATATACCACCTTTAAAAATTTTGATCCTTTTGGTATAATAACGTTAATAAAGGGAGCTCCCATCAATCTGATGGGAAGCAGCGCTCCGATGTATATCATGACCGCGCTGGGCTGCGGACTGCGCTCAGGTTTGTATATTTATATATTTAATCAATTCTTCCGCGGTCTGCCGAAAGAGATCGAGGAAGCTGCATTTGTAGATGGTGCCGGAGTATGGTATACTTACTTTAGGATCATGCTGGTAAATGCGATCCCATCCGTTATTACGGTGGCTGTATTTTCGATGGTATGGCAATATAATGACACATTTTACGCGAACCTGTTTCTGATCAGTTCGGATGTGATCATCGGTATGAAGATTTCTACCCTGCAGGCAACCATCGCCAATCTTGATAAGATTCTTGACCCGACGATCCAGGAGCTTTATCTGGATGCCGGCATCGTACTGGTCATGCTGCCTGTGGTAATTATTTATGTATTACTACAGAGGCACTTTATTGAAGGTGTTGAGAGAAGCGGTATTGTTGGTTAATACCTATTCTTTTAGCATAGATGTACAGAAATGGAAAAGCATAAAAAAGAAGGAGGATGAAAAAAGATTGAAAGCAAAAATTGCAAAGAAATTACTTTCTGTATTGCTTGCAACGGTTTTGGTAACAGCGAGTCTTACTGCATGTGGTGGAGACGGTGCTGAGACAACCGGAGGCAATGAAACAGAAACAGGAACGGAAGTCGACGATACGGTTCCCGTAGATGATGCAGCAGGCGTTGATACCCCTGCGACAGCAGCAAGCGTTGATTTTGAAGACGGAGCATGCGCTTTTGTCAAGATGAACCTGTTAAAGGGAACTCCGGATGAGTCTCTTTTATCCGTTGTCGATTTTAATGGTTCTAAGGCACTGTATGTAGAAAACGTATCCGGAAAATCCATGTTTGTTGGTATCAATGTAAGCGCGCTGGTTGGCGATAAGATCGCAGACATCAGCAAGATTACCATGGATATCGGAACATCCCGTGCGGATGGTTCTTTCTCAGCAGTATCCGGTTATCTGTATGCTTATACAGGAGAAAACAATGATGAAGTAAAAGGGGATGACTGGTCAGTTTATCTGGAATCAGCAAATCCTAAGACAGCTGTATTTGACGTATCCGGTGCAGGATTTGTAGCGGGTGCAGACAATTATATTATCCTGTCTAAAGAGACGGATAACAATACAGCGTCTGCAGCAAGTTTGTATATTGATAATATTACTTTCCTGGATGCTTCCGGTAATGTAATCGAAGCGGATACTTCCGTTGACTTTGGTTCTCCGGCAGGATTTGAGAGTTCAGGAAAAGACCTTTCAAATCTGTGTGTGGTAACTGGCGCTGTAGTATTTGAAGGCTTTGAGAAGAGCGGGGACGCATGGGCTCAGGATGGTCTTGATATGCCTCAGGAAATCCTTGATGCATTGGTTCCGGGTAGCGTAGTAGAGATTGAATATACAAGTGAAAATGGTGATATGTGGATCGTAATGCCGGATTCAGCAGAAGGCTGGATGAGAGTCGGCGACGGTAACAACGGAGCGGCTTATATCAATAATTCCCACAACATCGCACAGATCACTTATGGGCAGATTGCAGAGTTCTGTGGTGACGACGTAAGCACATGGGGCGCAAGAATGCAGTGTGAAGCTTCTGGTGCATGGGAAGTATTCAGTGTTAAGGTAGGTCAGAAAGCTCCGATATATACGGTAGGCAATCCGGTTGTATTTGAAGGCTTTGAGAAGAGCGGGGACGCATGGGCTCAGGATGGTCTTGATATGCCTCAGGAGGTTCTTGACGCATTAGTTCCGGGCAGTGTTGTTGAACTTGACTTTAACAGTGAATCCGGAAATCTCTGGATCGTAATGCCGGATTCCTCAGAAGGATGGATGAGAGTCGGTGACGGTAATAATGGATCCGCAGTTTGTGTGAATGGCAAGTGCTATGTTACTTATGAGCAGATCGCAGAGTTCTGCGGCGACGACGTAAGTGCGTGGGGCGCAAGAATGCAGGCGGAATCTGATACGGCTTGGGAAGTATATGGCGTCAGAGTAGGTACTGCGCTTGAGATGAAGATGGTAAATAATAATGTAGCATTTGAGGGCTTTGAGAAGAGCGGGGACGCATGGGCTCAGGACGGTCTTGATATGCCTCAGGAAATCCTTGACGCATTGGTTCCGGGCAGCGTTGTAACGCTTAATTTCACAAGCGAATCCGGTAATCTTTGGATCGTTATGCCGGATTCCTCAGAAGGCTGGATGAGAGTCGGCGACGGCAATAATGGAACCGCTGCATGCAACAACGGTGCATGTCAGGTGACTTATGAGCAGATCGCAGAGTTCTGCGGCGATGACGTAAGTGCATGGGGTGCAAGGATGCAGGCGGAGTCCGATACGGCTTGGGAAGTATATAGTGTAACTGTAGGTCAGGCGGCAGAATAATTTCTATCTTAAAAGAATGGCGTATGGGGATACATTCTGTAGGAACCATACGCCGTAAAATAAAAAAAGGAGGTATAAAATAATATGAAGGGATTTAAGAGATTTCTGGCTCTTGGTCTTGCGGCAATGATGACATTATCCCTTGCTGCTTGTGGCGGCGGAAATGATGGAGCAGGAACAGGAGATGGCACACAGGGAGCAGCAACCAATCCGGGTACTCCAACAACAGATGGTTATGCTCATTATGATTCTGATGGCAATCGGGTGATTTTGATGGCATGCTGGTGGGATCGTTATTATGATAGCGACGACACGGCATTGGATGACGATCCGTCCTTTTCCTATACAGAGGATGGTGAGATCAAAGTTGCGGATCAGATGAGATTTGATGTAGTGGCGGCGATCGAAGAGAAGTATGGTGTAAAACTTCAGTGGATCAACTTAACTTATTCCGGACAGGAAGAATCCATCAACAACTCTATCTTAGCAGGTTCTCCTGATGCAGACGTATATCTGGTTGATCTTGCAATGGGTGTTCCCGCTGCATTGAACGGATACTGCGTTGACTTAAAGTCAGTGCTTCCGGAAGATACAGATCTGTTTACGGATCAGATTAATATGAGTTACTTACAGTTGGGCGATGGCACAGCATGTCTGCTTCACCCGGTAGCTGCAGAATCTACTGTAGAAGCTACTTATCCGCTTGCATTTAATGTTCAGATACTTAAGGATGCAGGTTTGGAAGATCCTCGTGATCTGTATGCAAGAGGCGAGTGGACATGGGATAAATTCAACGAATATGCAACAGCGCTTGCAAAGGATACAGATGGCGACGGTGCTATCGATCAGTATGGTTTTGCAGGATTTGGACCGGATGTGGCAATGCTTCTCTTAATGAGTAATGGCGCAACCATCGCTTCCGGTACAACACAGACAATGACAGATGCGAAGGTTGCAGAAGCGCTTCAGCAGCTGTCTGATATGTATAATGTTTATGGTTATTGTTATCCTGCAGTAGAAGGGGATAATGGCGATACGGGACGTAATGTCTATACAAATGGTAATATCGGTTTCTGGCCCAGCGCAGCGTGGATCGCAGCCGGAAATAATGACTATCCGACAGACGGTACAGTAGGTGTATCATTTGATACAGCGTATGTAGCATGGCCGGTAGGACCCAGCGGAAATGCAGAAACCAATGCGCAGAAACTGACAAGTGGATCTTATTATATGATTCCTGTAGGTATCAAGGATCCGGAGCTTGTTTATAACGTATTCTATGATTACTGCAACTACTATAATGATGATGTTTCCGTACGTGATGACAGAGAGACACTTTGGTGGTGGTATGAGTCCACAGCTTCTAAGCAAGAGCTGCAGGACGCTAACTTCCAGGTAATGTTTGATGCAGGTATGCATGAAGCATTTGATCTGTGGCAGAACCTTGGAATCGAGTATGATTGGGATTCATTGATTTTTGGCAATGTAACACCGGCTCAGTTCCAGGAGACATATAAGCAGCAGATTCAGGATGGTCTGGACAGCTACTTTAAATAAATGTTTTAGCAAATAAGCTGAAAGAGATGCCCGCATCCGATAGGGTGCGGGCGTTTTCTAAGTAGCAGTGTAAGAAAGAATCGAAGATGGAACATAAGTCATCAAATTCAAAAAAGGAAAATAAGCTGCAGGATTTTTTCGGGCTGGATGGACCGTTTTCCAACTTTATGAATACATTGGGAAATATCATTTGGACAGGTCTGCTCTGGCTGGTTACCTCCATTCCGTTGATTACTATGGGATGTTCGGCTATGGGTGCGTTCCGTGCCTCGGAAAAGACCAGAAAAAATCAAGGGTATATAACGAAAGAATTTTTTACCGGATTTGTAAGCGACTGGAAGACGGCATTGCCGATGCAGATTGTGAATCTTATTTTTTTTGCATGGCTGATTTTCGACTGTATTTATCTGTATGGATATGAAGCGGAATATGCGCTGGTAATATCGTATGTTTTATACGGTATCCTGTTTTTTGCGCTGGGACTAAATTGTTATTATTATCCATGCCTTGGGGTATTTGAAGGCAATTTTTTTGAAATATTTAAGATTGCATTTTATATGACATTTCGTCATCTGCTTACGACCATAGCATTGGTGGGACTGATTGCGGCAGCGGTATTGGTTGTCTATCTGATGCCGTGGAGTATTATGATCGTACCGGGATTATGGTGGTATGCAGCTGACATCCTGATCCAGCGGGTTATCAGGAAAGAGATTGGGGAAACTGTTTAAACTAACGACTTTGGAAAGGAGCACAAGAAAATGACGGAAAAAGATTTTACATTACCTTTGCCGGACGGCATGGTGAACCGTGGCAACTGGGAGCGGATGAAAAAAGTGATGCGTCGGGCAGAGAAAGGGGAAAAACTTACGATTGCGTTTTTAGGAGGATCAATTACGCAGGGGTGCCTCGCGACCGTGCATGAAAAATGTTATGCCTATCTGACCTATTTGTGGTGGAAGGCAAGATATCCTAAAGCTGAGATTACCTATGTGAATGCGGGTATCGGCGGAACAACATCGCAGTTTGGAATTGCCAGGGTAGATCAGGAT
>CAMWKA010000118.1 GCA_947174725.1 uncultured Lachnospiraceae bacterium
ACCCAGCGAAGATATTTGATATGGGGAATGGGATAAACAACAGTTACTTCATAATCTTGTAAAAAATAATCCAACTTTGCCCGCATCGTATAAAAATGTCTTGTCTGGATCTCTGTGATTTCGCCTTCCTTACAGATGTCTGCTATAAAATTTCCAATCCTGATTTCATGATATTTTTCTTCGGGAGCGTAGTAATATTTTAAGACGGCATGAACCGTCTTTTCCCCTAACGTCCCAATCCCGCGAAGACCCTGCTGCCTGCCGATGATCTTATCACATGCTTCTTTAAATAATACTTCATCCATAGAGATCTATATTTCCCCTGATCAGTTTTCTTTTTTAAATATATCAACTTCAGCGACTGATAGCAATAGAAATTAGAAACTACTGTGGTAGTGTATTGACAAAAGAAAAGTGTAATGATAACATGTATACACTACTGCAGTAGTATAAAAGGAGAGACGTTATGGAAGTGAAACTTTTTGATTCGGAATTGAAAGTAATGGATGTTCTCTGGCGAGAAGGCGATGCGACGGCAAAGCATATTTCCGATGTATTGAAAGACGAAGTCGGATGGAATATGAACACTACATATACCTTGATTAAAAGGTGCATAAAAAAAGGAGCGATCGAACGTCGGGAACCTAATTTTATGTGTCATGCATTAATTCCAAAGGAGACGGTGCAGGAGGCGGAGACGAATGAACTGATCAATAAAATATATGATGGTTCGGCGGACAAGTTATTTGCCGCGCTGCTTGGACGCAAGAAGCTGACAGCGGAACAGATCGATAAATTAAGGCAGATCGTGGGGGAACTGGAATAGATCAGATCAAGGTATGAGAGGTTTTATCAGTAGTTAGTTGGGATAATACGGAGGATAGATATGAGTCTTTTGCAAATGAGTTTTTCCGGTGCGGTGATGATCGTAGCGATATTGCTTATTCGGATGGCGGCAATTAATAAGCTGCCTAAAATGGTGTTTGTAGTGCTTTGGGAAATAGCCTTTTTACGACTGCTGATTCCGATATCCGTGCCTTCCGTATTCAGCGCATATTCCATGATAAGAGAAAATTACATTACACAGGAGGTGTTTACGGAGGGCGCGGTCAGTTATCTGATTCCCGAAGCGCAGGAGGTACAGTTTGCGGTACCTGCTCTGATTCCGGAAACGCAGGGGGTGCAGTCGGCGGTACCTGCTTTGATTCCGGAAACACAGGAAGTACAATCTGTAGTTCCGGCGGCTTCCCTTCCGTTATGGATGATCTTATGGACAGCGGGAGTGGCGCTGTTCGCACTTTTCTTCTTAATAACATATCTTAGATGTTATCGGGAATTTAGGATGTCTTTACCTGTCAGCAATGCATTTGCGGAGGAATGGCTGAAAGAGCATCAGATAAAACGTGGTATCAGGATCAGGCAGTCTGACCGTATTTCTTCACCGTTGACTTATGGCATCTTCCGTCCGGTGATCCTGATGCCGAAGACAACGGACTGGGAAGATATCCAGCGGTTACAATACATTCTGCAGCATGAATATGTACATATCCGCAGATTTGACATGATCCGTAAATTGGTAGCAGCGCTGGTATTATGTATTCACTGGTTTAATCCGGCAGTCTGGATCATGTACTTGATCTATAACAGGGATATCGAATTATCCTGTGATGAACGTGTGATACGAAGATTCGGGGAATCTTCAAAACCGTTGTATGCAAAAGCGTTGATCGCAATGGAAGAGAAGCGGAACAGCTTACAGCCTTTGAGCAATAGTTTCAGTAAAAATGCCATAGAGGAAAGGATCAAGGCAGTAATGAAAACAAAAAAGGTCACGGTGTGGGCAACAATCATAAGTGTAGCAGTGATTGGGATTATTATCATGGTATTTGCCACTTCCGCCAATATAGCGGAACGTGATGAACAAGTAAGCGCGAATACAACCGGAGAAGATACGACGCCATCTGACGGTTTGGTTAATAATACAATAAATAATTATGAAGGCGAGTGGCACCGGACTGGTGTGGGGTCTTACCAGTCGGCTGAATTTATAATCAGCGGCTGGAAGGAAGGAGAGTCGTTTGAGGTGTCAGGTGGTGCGAATTATGGATATTATGGCGGACCGATAGAAGGAACGGCTATATTTATAGAAGATGATCTGGCTGTTCTGTATGATGAAAATGTGGAAGATTTTTTAAAGGATCGGGAAGGTGATCATGGTATTTATTTTCAGTTCCTTGAAGATTCTATCATAGTTACGCATGATAGTTATGTACGGATGTGGTTTGGGGGCGGAGGAATTGCCACAGCAGAGGGAACTTATATTCAGGGGGAGCCGGAATATACCAATTGCGATGATGTAAGTGAGATTTTTTCGGATGGTGAGCTGAAGCAGATACAGGAGCTTTTAGGAGAAGGTTATAATGATCTGTTTAAAAACATAATAGAAACAGGCGAAATGACAGAATATGAGATTGATAACGGGCGTTTATGGGAGGCATATAGACCGCCTTACGGTGCAGAATGGTGTAATATCATTATTTATGATGATGGACGTATATATATTGAAGGTCAGGCTTATACCGGATCAACGCAGTTTTACACAAACAGTGAAGATACGGAAATGCCAAATGCGGAAACAGTTTATCATAGGGAAGAAACATCGTATCCTTTGGAGCAGACCATACAGAATGAGATCATGAATGGAGATTTTTCTGCTATGGAAGATTCTGAATTCAAAGAATATATAGAAGAAATTTATCAACGCTGGGAGGAACACGGAACCATAGAGGAGATGAAGTGGAGGCTGATCGATTTGAATGGAGACGGGATAGATGACCTTATTCTGCAGGAAGCCCAAAGCGTCGGTCAAACGCAGATGCATCGCATTGTGGCGATTTTTGCCATAGAGGAAGATAATGTAAATTGTATGCTGTGGGACTTAAATGATAGTACGGAATATTCGTTCTGCGGTTCTACAGGTGAGTTGATGTATACTGCTCCTTATTCGGGAACGGCAATAGCAGGAGAACCATATCGGCATTATTATTATGACAGTGAATGGAATAAAATAAATGATTACTGGCTGGATAGAACAATTGTAGATTCTTCCATGGATGGAAGCAGGGAAGAATTTTTGCAATATAATCATGGATTTATAGAGGCTCATCCGGACATGGCGGAGGACGGGGAGTATTACAGCCGATATGAGATAGATATAGAAACCGGAGAGCTAAAGGAAAGAGAAGCATTGTCTTATGAGCAGTTCAAAGAGATATTTGAAGATGTGATGGGGATGGAATATAACCATTATTACTCTTACTAAATTTAGAAGCTAAAATAAGTAAAAAACCAAGAGGATACAGTTTGTTTGGAGAATACGGAGGATAGATATGAGTCTTTTGCAAATGAGTTTTTCCGGAGCGGTGATGATCATAGCGATATTGCTTATTCGGATGGTGGCAATTAATAAGCTGCCTAAAATGGTGTTTGTAGTGCTTTGGGAAATAGCCTTCTTACGGCTGCTGATTCCGATATCCGTGCCTTCCGTATTCAGCGCGTATTCTATAGTAAGAGAAAACCACATTACACAGGAAGTTTTTACAGAGGGTCCGGTCAGTTATCTGATTCCCGAAGCGCAGGAGGTACAGTTTGCGGTACCTGCTTTGATTCCGGAAACGCAGGGGGTGCAGTCGGCGGTACCTGCTTTGATTCCGGAAACACAGGAGGTACAGTCTGCGGTACCTGCTTTGATTCCCGAAGCGCAGGAAATTCAGTCGGCAGTATCTGCTAATGTGATAGAAGCGGTACATCATGAGATGTCTGCAGTTCCGACGGAAGCAGTCCTTTCAGCGGAAACTTCCCTTCCGTTAGGGACGGTTTTGTGGGTGGCGGGGATGGTACTATGCGCTCTTTTCTTCTTAATAACATATCTTAGATGTTATCGGGAATTCAGGATGTCTTTACCTGTCAGCAATGCATTTGCGGAGGAATGGCTGAAAGAGCATCAGATAAAACGTGGTATCAGGATCAGGCAGTCTGACCGTATTTCTTCACCGTTGACTTATGGCATCTTCCGTCCGGTGATCCTGATGCCGAAGACAACGGACTGGGAAGATATCCAGCGGTTACAATACATTCTGCAGCATGAATATGTACATATCCGCAGATTTGACATGATCCGTAAATTGGTAGCAGCGCTGGTATTATGTATTCACTGGTTTAATCCGGCAGTCTGGATCATGTACTTGATCTATAACAGGGATATCGAATTATCCTGTGATGAACGTGTGATACGAAGATTCGGGGAATCTTCAAAACCGTTGTATGCAAAAGCGTTGATCGCAATGGAAGAGAAGCGGAACAGCTTACAGCCTTTGAGCAATAGTTTCAGTAAAAATGCCATAGAGGAAAGGATCAAGGCAGTAATGAAAACAAAAAAGGTCACGGTGTGGGCAACAATCATAAGTGTAGTAGTGATTGGGATTATTATCATGGTATTTGCCACTTCCGCCAATATAGCGGGGCGTGATGAACAGGAAAACATGAATACAGAGGGAGAAGATATGACGCTATCTGGTGATTTTGCTAATGATGTTAATAATGCAGACCATGATGATCAAACCGGAGAGGAATCTGTAACATCTTCCAATTCTGCTGATAATACAGATGATTATGTGCCGGATGATGGATTGGCGGATGACGGATGGCCGGATGCTGGATGGCCGGAAGTGACAGGAGAGGATGTCATAGCATTTTTTGATACCATTACAGAAGATATGCTGGATGCCTGTGATGAATACCCTTCAATGGAATCCTATTGGAATGACCCTATTATTTTATTAAATCGATGGCCAAATATGCGGTTATATGGGATCAGTGCAAATGGGCAGGATGCAATGCTTCTTTATATAGATGGAGAAAAAATATTAATAAAACGTTCCTTTCGCAACTTATATCAATACCTACCAGAGTTAAATATGTACGATATTGACAATGATGGAATGCAGGAAGTGATCATCAGCGTTATAACAGTTACCGGAAATCCTGTAATAAGATATGGTATGGTCGTTTGTGATCATACTGATACATGGAATGTTTATGTATATGAAGATTATTTAAAGGATATTGAAGAAACGATCCAATGGCAGTATGACGAACAGGAAAAAAGCATATTGTTTATGAATGACGAGAATATTATCCTGACTGAAGTCAAGCTGCCTGAATGGACGGAGGAATATCCTTTTGCGGGAAACGTCAATTTTAATAATTATTTTATTTTTAGTGCCGATTTGATGGAGCTTCGAGTAGAACCATTTATAGCATTGGAACAGTCTATGCCATATAGACCAATAGAAATAGTATTTCAAGTCAATTTTAAAAACGGTGATTTTTCCCTTGGGAGCTATTATATTCATGATGCCCAGAGTAGCCCACGTGATCCGGAAACCACGGTAGAGCCAATAGGAACAGAATACACAGGAGAAATTGATGGGATCAGTCTATCGGAATATGTAGAAAAATATGTCACACTGACGGATGATACTGAGATTGAAAGGTGGGAAATGTTGAACCATAATGGGGAAAATATATTAAGAATACGGGTAGGATACAACCAAGATGATCTTCGCGGAACGATTGAAGGACATAAAGAGGATTATTTTATCTTTTTAAATGGAAATGGAGAAGCCGGATATGTATTGCAAGTCGGGTATGAGGATAAGACGTTAGGATATGTATGTGATTACAGTGCGCATTTTGAAGATGTAACATTTGATGGAAATGATGATCTTCTGATTTATCTGGGAGACGGACGTTATTCACCTCACTATTGCGCTTTTATATACGAGAATGGGCAATACAGGTATGAAAAATCATTTGAAGATATTCCTTATTATGAGTTAGATATGGAAAATCAAGTTATCAGGGCTAATGATGGAATGAGTGCTACTGAGGAGGCAGATTATATTTTTGAATACAAGAACGGAGAATTTGTCCTTACGGAAGAAAACATTCATATAAGGGGAGAATAGCTTTTAAA
>CAMWKA010000119.1 GCA_947174725.1 uncultured Lachnospiraceae bacterium
GTATCTGAAAACAAATCCGGACGGTAGCACGACAAATGCAATAGATAATATTTATGTCCAGTTTATTGGTACAGAATTTACGATTGAATTCCGTAACGACGATTATTCGGTCTATGAAACGAGAACCGTGGAGAATGGGAAATCCACCTATCCGCCGAATACTAAACCGACGCCGAAAACAGCGGAGAATAGCGGATATGTATTTGATTCCTGGCTTTACTATTATACGGATTTTACACCATATGTTGGAACAGGCGATCCTTTGCAGAATGTGCAGTCGAACCTGATTGCGATGCCGGTCTTTGTGCCGGATCCGGAAGCGGCATTCTTTACGATTACCTTCCGAAATGATGATTATTCCGTATTTGAGACGAAGCAGGTGGCAGAAGGTAACAACGGACTGGTTCCGTCTACGTATCCGTCGCCAAAGCTTGCGGAACATCAGGGCTGGTATTTCAGTCACTGGAACTTCTATGACAGCACGCTTGGTCTGGAGAATGTGACTGAGAACCGTAATGCGGTTGCCGTCTTTTCTGCGGTTCCCGTAAGCGGCAATGGCGTTGGTGGTAATAATCCAAGCGGCGGAAATGGAAATAGTGGAAACAATGGCTCTAATGGCTCTAATGGCAATAACGGCTCCAATGGCAATAATGGTTCCACGTCAGGCAATTCAGCGTCGGGTAATTCAGCATCAGGCAATGCGGCGAATAACAATGGTAAGTATAATGTTATTGTAGAAAATGGCGCGGGCGGCGGCTATTACGCGCCGGGCAGCGTAGTTACGATCACTGCGTATGCAGCGCCGACGGGTAAAGTATTTGACCGCTGGACCACGTCCAATACGGACATCGGTTTTTCCAATGCCTTTGGTGCGTCCACGACGTTCATTATGCCGACGCATGAAGTGAAGGTGACGGCTACCTATAAGACGCCTTCAGTGTCCTCTAACCGGGTGAGCCAGAACAGCACCACAAATGGAACGACTAATAACAATAATACTTCCGGCAGCGGTACCACCAATCGTAATCCGAATAAAGGCGGTACGGACGTAACCGTTACGACAACTGCGATTGATAACAATAACAAGAATCTTGCTTCGGCAACTGTGGCAGGATCTACAGACAATTTTGTGGTAAAGATTACGGACAGTGCGGCGGCATCCGCGGCAGTCGAGCAGGCGCTTAGGGCGCAGTACGGTGATTTGAGCAACATCCGGTTTGTGGGATTTGATATTTCATTGTATGATGAGACCGGTACGCGTAAGATCGAGAATACAGCGGGTCTTGCAGTAACCATTACCATACCGATCCCGGATGAGCTGGTGCCTTATGCCGGCAACAACATGGCGGCAGGCGTTGTTAACGGTGTATTGGATCCGATGGCAGTGAAGTTTACGACGATTGACGGTGTTCCGTGTATGCAATTTACGGCGACGCATTTTTCACCGTATGCAATCTATGTGAATACAAACAATCTCGTATCCGGCGTGACAGATACGACGCCTAAGACAGGAGATATTCATCCAAAATGGTTTTTGGCGATCGGTCTGGCATGTATTTCAGGTGTATTGTTTACCTGGAAGGATAAGAGGAAAGTGCCTGTTTAAGTTGTTCTAAGCAGTTTCCGGTCCGGTATTTTGTGAAAAGATGCCGGACTGGAATTTTATTAGCATATGGAGGAAATATATGCGGCAAAGATTAAAATGGATTTTGGGAATTCCCGCAGCAGCGGCGCTGGCAGTTCTGCTGATCGGCGGTTATGTCAGTTCAAAGGCAGCGTCCGCCGGTGTGGATTTTAATATCAACGGAAAAGAACTGGTCGGCTATACCGGAACGGATTCCGTGGTAACGGTTCCTAATGGGATAGAGGTGATCGGAAGAGGAGCGTTTGCGGCCAATCCCAATATTACCGAAGTGAAATTGCCTGACACCGTGATAGAGATCAGCTACGGGGCCTTTGCGGACTGTACCGCCCTGCAGAAGATTACTTTGCCCAATGCGGTTACTACAATAGGCGATTCCGCATTTAACCATTGTGTGAATCTGCAGTCTGTGACCATTGGGTCAGGGTTGAGAACACTTGGAAGCGGAGCATTTGCCGATTGCGACAGTTTGTCCAGTGTCCGTATCGCTGCCAATAATAAATATTTTTCCTGTGTGGACGGCGTTATTTATGATGCGTCCCAAAGTAAGATTTATCAATATCTTTCCGGCAGACAGGGTCGTCAGTACCGGATGCCGGATACGGTTACCGATATTGTACGTTATGCCTTCTGGGGGTGCGATCGACTGGAAGATATCACGTTTTCATCGGGGTTGACAAAGATTCCGGATTATGCGATTGCGGATGCGGGAAGCGTAGAAACGGTGAAAATCAATGCGCCGTTATGTACCATCGGTCTGAAAGCGTTTGATGGCTGCCGGTCATTAAAGCAGATCATCTTTCCGGTGTCGGTTACAGAGATTCACGATACCGCGTTTGACAGCTGCAATAAGGAAGCCTTGTTTGTCTGTGAGGCAGGTTCGTATGTAGATAATTACGCTTTGGAACATGGTTTTGCAACCAATTCCTCTGCAGTCTATCAGATATCTTATTTTGACGAAGGGAAAGCGGAGCAGTCAACGCAGAATGTTGCTTTAGAAGCAAAGCCGGAAGATATAAAAGAAAACCCTTCCGCTTCGAATACCAATACGGGCAATACTTATGTCGGAACCTCTTATCAGACAACAGACGGCGTTGTTTTGGGTAATGCAAGGATCGTATCAGACAGGGTATTTGTGATGGCAGGGAATATGGTTGTGACGGATGGCTCTACCTTGAGCGGCAGTCAGGAAAGCGTGACATTATCAGCTGTTGCAGATTATGCTTATTATAATCGGACGGATCTTACCTCCTATGATTTTGCGACGGAAGGATCCATTGAGGTCATCGGGCAGCTGGCATTTGCCAGAACCGGTTTAACGCAGGCGGTACTTCCGGAAGGTCTGAGGACAGTCTCTTACGGAGCGTTTTATCACTGCGATCAACTTACGGATGTTGTGATTCCGTCTACCGTGACGAATGTTGAGGCATATGCATTTGAACATACGCCATGGCTGGAAAACTGGCGTAACTCGTCGGATAAGGAGGATTATCTGATCGTTGGAGACGGCGTGCTGATTTCCTATAAAGGATCTGACGCGGCAATTGTGATACCGGAGGAAGTAAAATATATTGCGTCCGGCGTATTCCGTGATCATCATGAATTGACCTCGGTGACATTTCCGGCAGGACTTATATCCATCGGCAGCTACGCGTTTGCGGGATGCAGCGGACTTACGGAAAAAATCGGCTTGACGGATACGGTATATCAGGATACGACGGCATTTGAATAAACGATAAAAAGCGGCTCATCCGGAGCTGCTTTTTTATTAGGGTTCCATTCGAGGGGCGTTTTTCCGTTTTTCTCATATATTGGTTATGAGAAAAGGATGGAAGAAGACAATAGATGAAACGGGTACGTGCTTTACTTCATTTGGACGATTTTGCGCAGATGCGGCATCGTCCATGCGATTTTTCAATTGCTGTTCTTGATTCCGGGGTGGCAGAACATCCGGATATCGTATCGAATATTGTCGCTTTTCATGATGTGGTGGGTGGAAGAAAGACGCCTTATGATGACTATGGACATGGAACCCATATCGCAGGAATCATTTGCGGCGATGGCAGGCTTTCTAATGGAGTCTATGAGGGCGTTATTCCTTCTGCTAAGATTATTGCTATCAAAATTCTGGATGGAAAGGGAGACGGAGCGGCGGCACATCTGCTGGACGCGCTGGACTGGGTTTATCGGAACAGAAAACGTTATCATATCAGAATCGTCAATATTTCAATCGGAATGGAAAATCATGTCAGCAGTGATAACAGAAAGCGTATGCAACAGGCGATCAGCAGGCTGTATCAGGAGGATATTCTGGTCATTACCGCAGCCGGTAACAATGGCCCGGAACCCATGACGCTGTCTGCGTTGGGCGAGGGTGATGATGTGATCTCAGTGGGTTGTTATGACTTTGGATATAAAGGGCAGAGCGGAAAAAGCTGTTCCGAATATTCTGCCAGAGGTCCCAGCAGGTATTCCTTGAAAAAACCGGATCTGGTGGCGCCCGGGACGGACATCGTCTCCTGCTCCCACCGGTACAGGCAGGGACGCAGGAAAGCGTATTGCGTCAAGAGCGGAACCTCCATGGCGACAGCAGTGGTCACAGGCGCTGCGGCCATGCTTCTGGCAGAAAGCTATTTATCCTCGCGGCAGTTAATGACACGGCTGCAGCATGCGGCGAGGGATATCCATGAACCTTGGAATCTGCAGGGCTGGGGTGTTCTGGATATTGAGCGTCTATTATTAGGGAAGCGGTGAATTGATCAGCGCTTCCATAGTTTCTGTTGACGATATTCTGGGAATGAGATAAAATTAGATTGAAAAATCAAAGATAATCATACATCTAAGCGTGAGAATACGGATTTTACCAGAATGAGAGGAGCGGCAACATGGAAAAGATTACAATGAAAGTACCTTTGGTGGAGATGGATGGAGATGAAATGACAAGGATTCTCTGGCAGATGATCAAGGAGGAACTGTTACTGCCATATATTGATTTGAAGACAGAATATTATGACCTTGGTTTAAAATATCGTAATGAGACGAATGATCAGGTAACGACCGATTCCGCCCTTGCGGCAAAGAAGTACGGTGTAGCCGTAAAATGTGCTACCATTACGCCAAATGCGGCGCGTATGGAGGAATATGACCTCAAGGAAATGTATAAAAGTCCCAATGGCACGATCCGCGCAATTCTGGATGGTACGGTATTCCGTACGCCGATTGTAGTGAAAGGGATCAGTCCCTGCGTAAAGAACTGGGAAAAGCCAATCACACTTGCGCGTCATGCTTATGGGGATGTCTATAAGAATACGGAGATCAAAGCGCCGGGACCGGGGAAGGCTTATCTGGTATTTGAAGATGACAACGGTAATGTAACCAAAGAGCTGATTCATGAATTTAAGGGAGCAGGCATACTGCAGGGAATGCACAATACGGAGAAATCCATCCGCAGTTTTGCTAAATCGTGTTTTAACTTTGCTTTGGATACAAAGCAGGATCTATGGTTCGCCACAAAGGACACGATCTCTAAAAAATATGACCATACGTTTAAGGATATTTTTGCTGAGATTTATGAGACGGAGTATAAGAGTGCCTTTGAAGCAGCGGGCATCGAGTATTTCTATACGTTGATAGATGACGCGGTTGCCAGAGTGATGAAAGCAAAGGGTGGATTTATCTGGGCGTGTAAGAATTATGACGGGGATGTGATGAGTGATATGGTCAGCTCTGCCTTTGGTTCCCTTGCCATGATGACTTCGGTTCTGGTATCTCCAGACGGTGTTTATGAATATGAAGCGGCACACGGAACGGTGCAGCGCCATTATTATAAGCATTTAAAGGGCGAGGAGACTTCTACTAACTCTGTTGCGACGATCTTTGCGTGGACAGGCGCACTCAGAAAACGCGGTGAATTGGATGAACTTCCGGAGCTGGTAAGATTTGCGGACTGTCTGGAAAAAGCAACCCTGCAGACCATCGAAAACGGAAAGATGACAAAGGATCTTGCATTGATCACGTCGCTTACGGAGGTTACGGTCCTGAACAGTCAGGAATTTATCCGGGCGATCCGGGAGACGCTGGAAAGTCTGCTGAAATAATGGAGGTGATCTGCCTTGTCGAGAAAAGAAGAAGTATTCATTCCGGCATTAAAAGGGAAAACGATTCCTGTGATTTCCTTGGATAACAGGTGGTATCGGCTGATGAATGGGGTGGATAAGACACCGCGAATGCAGAAGCTGGAGGATGAATTAAAGGCGCTGTTAAAGCGTCAGGGAAAAGTGAATACGGAGACGAGTACGCTGCTAAATCAAAAAAAGCTGCTGATGGAAAATATCGTTGGCTAAATGGACGGCGCCAATG
>CAMWKA010000120.1 GCA_947174725.1 uncultured Lachnospiraceae bacterium
GGATACTATGGACATAGTCTCAGGTTGAGAAAGCAACAAGGGTACTAAAATGAAAAGAAATAAGAAAAGAAAAATAGCTTCCACTAAAAATACACAAAATGTAGAAATCATGGATTTAGATATAGAAGATATGGAATGGAACGAGTCCGAACCGGAAGATGATGAATACCGGAACGATGAATCATATAACAGTTATGATGACAGGAGAAAATTTCTGTTTGGCATGACAGCGGCGGGAGCGGCAGGCGTAATTGTATTGGTTATAGTAATTGTTTTCCTGCTAAAAAACGCCGAAAGCTCGCGTGAAAATATGCAATTGCAGGTTGATATGATTCAAAATGGAGAATCCATATTTTCGGGTGAAGCGGGAACAGATAATACGGAAGCAGCCTTAGGGAATATGGGCTCAGAAAATACAGATGACGCAGGAACAGATAAGCAAAATGCGGAATCAGGCTTAGATGCAAATTCTGAGATACAGATGGAAGTTTCCATAGGCGCATTGGATGATGCTCAGGATCCACAAAACGCAGATGCTACAGGCAATGAAAGAAACGGTGCGGAAGTGACTGTAGCAGCAATCAATGAGAATGAAATTCCAGGTGTCACTATAGGAATAGATGTCTCTAAATATCAAGGAACCATTGACTGGAACATGGTTAGGGAATCCGGCGTGGAATTTGCCATGATTCGCGTGGGCTACAGGGCTAAATCCACCGGTGAGATTTTCGAAGATCCTACTGCCAGATATAATTTGCAGGAGGCACAAGCAGCAGGCATCAAGATCGGAGCTTACTTCTTTTCTTCGGCTGTCACAAAAGAAGAGGCTAGGGAGGAAGCTTTATTTACCATGAATATCATAGCCAAATACAGGATTACATACCCGGTAGCTTATAACTGTGAGGATTTTCTGTCAACGGACAGCAGACAGTATGGTCTGGATGCTTCTGCGCGGACAGAGCTTGCCTGTGCATTTCTGGATGAAATATCAGCGGCGGGTTATACCCCTATGTTCTATGCATCCAAAGGAGAACTTGAAGGCAATGCACAGTGGAATACGGATACTCTTTCCTCAAGATACAAGATATGGGTAGCGCAGTATCCGGATCAGCCTTATCCACAGACCAATGCGTCCAGTTATGCGGGAACTCATGCTATGTGGCAGTATACCGGACAGGGAATTGTGGCGGGAATATCTAAAAAAACAGATGTTAATGTTGCTTATTTTGGATATTTGCAGGAGGCAGAAGCAAAGGACGAAACGCCGCCGGAAACGGTGGAAGCCAATCCTGAGGTGGGAATCATATTTACGGAAGTAAACGAGACGGTAACAGCTAAGCAGGAGACCAATCTGCGCTCCGAGCCAAGTACGTTGAATGACTCTTCTATTGTGACTACACTTATGCATGGAGATACTGCAACACGGACCGGTATCGGGCATAACGGTTGGTCAAGAGTAATCTATAACGGGCAGACCTTGTATGCAGTAACCAGCTATCTGACCACCGACATGGCGGATACCGGGCAGCAGGCACCGCCGCAGGGAACTGTTTACACGCCGGTATCTGAGCAGGTAACTGCCAAGATTGAGACAAACTTAAGAACTGAGCCAAGCACAGCAAATGCAGATACCGTAGTGGGAGTTCTGCACAACGGAGAGTACCTTATCAGAACTGCCATAGGCGATAACGGCTGGTCACAGTTAGATTATAATGGAGTGACGGTATATGCAGTCAGCAGCTATTTGATTGTTCAATAGCAGATTTCTTAAATCTGTAAATTTTAATAGAAAATATGATTTCCAATCTGCAATCCTTCCAACCCAGGTATCGGGGTTCTGAAATATACCCTGTTGCCAACATTGGTAACGCCTGCCATCGCCTCATCCGCCGCACGGTAACAATCTTCCGTCGCACGATTATCCGTCAAAGCAAGTGCAAGACGCCCGTTTCTTACCGGCGAGAACTGTTTATACTGATAGATCACGCCCGTTATAGTGTTAGGATAAACTGAGCTGCATACGCGGTTTATTACAACCGCGCCCACCGCAACCTTCCCTTCGTATGGTTCCCCGCCCGCTTCGCAATAGATCAGATTAGCAAGCAGATATCTGTCATTTTCTTCAAAAGTTACCTGTGAAAGATCCCTTCGCGCGGACTGCGCTGCCAACTGGGATAATCTTAATTCTTCCTCATATTGGGCCTTGATCTGTTCATATTCCGCTGCTGCTGCCGCCGCCGCCGCCTCCGCCGCGTCGCACTGTTCTTCATATGCCGCCGCCTCTGCCGCCACATCTTCTATCTGATCCGCCGTTGCCGCAATATTATTTGCCGTATCTCTGATCAGTTCATTGACCGAAGCCTGTTCCGCTACCATTTCTTCCCGCAGTTCTTGCAATTCCTGCATCTCCTGCTGAAGGGCCGCCTCTTGTTCGGCGATCTGTTGCTCTAATGCAAAATATTCATCCAGCTTCATTCTGTCATACTCTGACAGTTGTTCTATATAGTCGGCATAATTCAACATTTCACCAAACGACTGCGCGGAAAACAGAATTTCAGAATAAACAGAACTGCTCCTCTCATAGAGAAACTGTATCCTGTCCTTCATGCTTTCATACTGTTCTTCCCTTGCCAGTGTCGCCGCTTCCAGCTCCGCCTGCGTCTGGGCAATCTCAAATTCTTTCAAGGCAATCTTACTCTCTAATACCGCCAGTCTGTCTGCTACCGCCTGAAGGCTGGTATTCAGGATCTCCATCTGTCCCTGATAACTGTTTCTGACGCCTTCCAAATTAGCGAGGTTTGCCTCTGTCTGGGCAAGCGTCGCCTCTGCTGCCGCAAGTTCCGCTTCCCGCCTTTCCTTTTCTTCTTGCGCTGCCTCCATCTGCTCCCTTGTGTCATCCAAAGAAGATCCCGTGGCAGAAGACGGAAAATTAACACATAACAGTACCATTGCCACAAGTATGTAGAAAATCTTTATTCTATTGAAATTTTTCTCTCTTGTCCGTTCTTTTTTCATCTATCCTATTCCAAATCCAAGATCCGGTATCCATTCTTCTTTCCTTCTCATCAGGAAAGCTCTCCAACAACCTTTACAGTTCCAGCGTAATCTTTCTTCCGGTAGGTTTGTACTGATAATATACTACACCAGCCGCGTCAAACAGACGCTTGGACGCGGTATTGGAATCCGTGCCGCTATATTTATCAGATTGATAAATCACCGTCCGGATACCCGCCTGAATGATCGCCTTCGCGCACTCGTTACAGGGAAATAATGACACATAAAGTTTTGTGTCCGTAAGACATCCGCCCCTGTAATTTAAGATCGCGTTTAATTCACTATGAGTCACATACGGGTACTTTGTCTCCAGCATTTCCCCTTCCCTGTCCCACGGAAAATCTTCATCCCTGCAGCCATTCGGAAGGCCATTGTAACCTATGGAAAGTATCTTATTATCTCTGCTAACAATACATGAGCCGACCTGCGTATTCGGATCTTTGGAGCGCATACCGGCAAGCATCGATACCCCCATAAAATATTCATCCCAAGAAATATAATCTTTTCTTTTCGTTATCTTCATATTGATCTCCATTCTTTCCACAACCTGCGAATTCACTTTATCCTTCAGCTTCAATCTGCGCAACCCGGCGTATATGTCGTTCTTCCCCGGAGAACTCTGTGGTAAGAAAGATCTCCGTAATCTTTAATGCCTCTTCTTCACTGATTTCCCCGGCTCCCATAGCAAGCATATTCGCATTGTTATGGAGTCTCGTCATCGTCGCTGTATGTTCATTATGGCATAGCGCGCAGCGAACGCCTTTTACTTTATTAGCCACCATACTGACACCAATTCCCGTCGTGCAGATCACGATTCCTTTCTCTGCTCCCCCATCGGCAACCATCGATGCCGCCTTTCTGGCATATTCCGGATAATCGCAGGATTCCTTGGAATAACAGCCACAGTCCGTCACCTCGTATCCCTTTTCCTCAAGATATTTTTTTACTTTCTCTTTCAGATCATATCCGCCATGATCACAGCCCATAGATATTTTCATCCTAATGTTCTCCTTTTTTTCTTATACTTTTTCAACGGTATATCCTGCCGCCTTCAACAGACGATTCATCACCGCCTGTCCAAATCCATCCGACGAAAAACTCTCACTGAAGATTGCCGTGACCCCCTCTTCATCAAACTCCCGCAGAATCCGGTAAAGCCTTCTCGCAATCTCATACTCATTTTCACGGTTTCCCACGCTTTTCTTTACATCCGCCGAAACCAGCTCCCATATCTCATCGGTGATCATCACTCCGGTTCGCTCTCCACGCAGCCTTGCTTTTTTTACTTCCGTATTCATCGTACGTATGACCGCCTCCTGATCTCCTTCGATCAACCGCATAGAACCCCTAGGTGCATAATGTCTATATTTCATCCCCGGCGCTTTGGGAGCCTGTCCCGAACCCTGATCCATCAGCGTGATATCCACATCCACCCTGCCCAACACCCGATTTAACATCTCCTGTGTCACATATCCGGGTCTTAAGATTACGGGGACTCTCTCTGTCAGATCTACGATGGTGGATTCCAGACCAATACCCACATCACCGCCATCCAGAATCATATCGATCCTTCCGTCCATATCCTCGATCACATGGGCGGCAGTCGTCGGACTAGGTCTGCCGGAAAGATTGGCGCTCGGCGCTGCAATATATCCTCCCGACGCCTTGATCAACGAGATCGCCACGGGATGATCCGGCAGTCTGACCGCCACAGTATCCAGACCTCCTGTCGTTTCGTAAGGAACTGCGGAGGATTTTTTTAAAATCATCGTCAAAGGTCCCGGCCAAAAGGCGTCCGCCAGTTGTTTTGCCTCATCCGGAATATCCACGCAGATCTTTTTGATGCTTGTCCAATCTGCAATATGTACGATCAACGGATTGTCCGAAGGTCTTCCCTTTGCCGCATAGATCTTTCTGGAAGACTCCGGATTCAACGCATTCCCGCCAAGACCATATACCGTCTCCGTAGGAAAAGCAACCAATCCTCCATCTTTGATAATATCGCCGGACTGACGAAAAATCTCTTTTTCCTTTTTTAAACTTTTAAAATCTCCGACTGCTTTAACTATCGTATCCATTTGAATTGCATAAAAATCCTCTATCTAAATGATATCATTCAATTTTATAACAAGATTCGCTATTTTCCTATTCAGCAGGTTCATTTTCACTGGCGGAAGATTCCCCTCTTCCAAGATATTCCAATATCCCGTCCACAATAGCCCCTGTCATCAATCGTTGATAATCCTCCTGCTGCAGCAACGCCGCCTCCTGCCAGTTAGATAAAAATCCGCACTCTACGATCACCGTTGTGACCGGCGTTTTCTTCAGAAGAAAATAACTGGTATTTCCTTTTGCCTGCCGATGATTGCCGTCATCCGCAGCCAGAATCAACTGCCTCTGTATACATTCCGCCAGCTGCCTGGCTTCCTCACTTGTCTCATAATAAAATACCTGTGCCCCGCGTACGGATTCCTGCGGATAACTGTTCTGATGGATACTGATCACCAACAGGGGATCTTCCTCCGCAATCATCCTGATCCTGTTTTGGAGATCCTGTACCTTTGTGATATCTCCATTCTCACTGCCGGGAATTTCATCCGACGTTCTGGTCAGTATTACATAAAATCCTTCTGCCTCCAGCTGTTCCTTCAGGATATATGCCATCTGCAGATTGATATCTTTCTCCAATGCGCCATTGATGCCTACCTTACCGGGATCTGCGCCACCGTGACCCGGATCTATGATGATACATTCCTGACCGGGCTGGCGTTCTCCGGCAGTATTTCCGGAACGAAATGTTTCCTCCGGTCCGGTCTCCTGTAAGATACCCGTCTGTCCGCCGATATTACCTTCCGACAATGATGCGGTACGCCTTGCATCCGTCATCATTGCTGCCAGCTTAGCCAGTATCAGCATACCGATCACCAGTAAGACTCCCATC
>CAMWKA010000121.1 GCA_947174725.1 uncultured Lachnospiraceae bacterium
TTTCCGGTCAGGAGATTGCAGATGACAGCATATCAAAGGGTTACGGCGTTATCTGCTGTGAGGGATGTCCCCTCGGCGGCTTTAAAGCATCGAACGGCAGACTGAAAAATCATTATCCCAAAGCTCTGCGTAACCTATGATCATTGATCATTTATGATATGGCTCATGATTTTTGATTTTATACGCCCGGTAGATCTGCTCTAACAGCACCACCCGCATCAACTGATGCGGTAATGTCATTTTGGAAAAGCTGAGAGCCAGATCCGCCTTTTTCTTTAGCCCTTCGTCTATTCCCAGAGAACCGCCGATCATGAATTGGAGATGGCTTTTTCCACCCGTTTCCAGATCGCATAGTTTTTGGGAAAATGCTTCCGAGGTAAATGACGTTCCTTCGATTGCCAGCGCAATCAGATACGCGTTCGGGACAAGATATTTTTCCATACGCGCCGCTTCAGCTTTCAAAACCATCCGGATCTCCTTCTCGGAAGCGTTCTCCGTCGTCTTTTCATCCTTCACCTCATAGATACCTAACTTGACATATCGCGAAAGCCTTTTGCTATATTCTCCGACTGCCTGACGGTAGAATTCCTCCTTGATGGAACCGACGCATAAAATATCAAGCCTCATGCTCATACAGCTCCTGATAGATCTTCTCTGTCATATTATCCGCATACGCCGGATTCAGATTCATAAACTTTTCTGTCAGGACATGCCTGATCTGCTCGATCCTGTAAAAATATTTTTCTTCTTCCGGAAGATCATGCTCCATCCTTCCCTCCAGCATGGCGTCGATCTGTTCAGACGTCAGTTCTTTCTGATACCACTTTTCGATCTCACCGGTCATCTTATCTTCTTCTTTAGCAAATGATAAAAGATTCTTAAACGATTTGACTGATAAGAATCCCATAATGATCAGTGTAAGAAATAAAACGCCCATTACGGAACAGGTCACTGTCTTTGTAAAAGTACTCCACCTGATGGGTATCACATTAAGGATGTATAAAATATCGAATATCAATCCTACGGTGCCTACAACCATCAACGCATATGCGGAAGATTTGACCTCCTGCGCCTGTTCCATTTTATTTTGATATAATTCATTGCTTCCGTTATCCCTGCCGCCACCTACGCTGCGCATCTTCTGATAACGCATCTGGTTTTCCATACGCGCAATCTCACTTACAACATTAACTGCCGCATCCCGTTCCTCCGGATCCACCAAAAGATAATGGATCTCCTCTCCCTCATCATATTGCACGCGCGCTGAGGATACTTGATTCTGATGTAACAGATCGGCAATACTTTGAAGCTGCTCATGAGCCCCCTTGGCAATGCCGTCTTCCTTCCGGATCAGCTGTTCTACCAGATCACAATCACATTTTTTGCATCTCTTGATTCCTTCTACGTATTCGTTTTTGCATTTCGGGCACCACGGCATACTCTCACACTCCTTTGCATTCTATCCACATCTTCTGTTTTTTACATTTCCGGTATTATGTTTTCGGAAACAACTACGACCGGCGGCGCATATGCTTCTGGCGGAATCAGATCTCCGCGCGAATATACCCCTTCTTCAGACCGTTCTCCCTTATACAGGCTTCCATCGTTGATATCCGCCAGATAAAACGTCCCTGTCCGCATACTCTGTTCCGTTGTTCCCTGTTCCATATTCGGGCTGTTGGAAACCATATTTTCTACAAAAATATAATAAATCTTATCCTCCAAACAGATCGCCGAAGATACGATATAACTGTATCTCATCGTATTACCCGCAACATATCCGGTCAAATCACTGGCTTTTCCGAGATTTACATTATACTGCATCAGATTTGCAGTAATATCCTGTACCTGCGCCGATCCCTGCAGGGAAAGATTATAATCCACTTCCGTAACTTCTCCCGGAATCCCTTCCTGACTGTAAGCAATAAAGGTAAAATGGCTCGTGCCAAGCGGCATCGGAACCGGTCCTGTATATTCTGTACTTGTATTGGTAGGTATCGTTCCATCCGTCGTATAATAAACAGTACAATACGTCTGCACATCCACCGTGATCAATTCCGGGATCGTGTAATTACCGCCTTCCAAAATCACATTGGGCGGATTCGGCACACGGATATCAATCGTATAAGTCATGGACACGACATCACTTTCGATTCCATAAGAATTCACAAAGATTGCATTGATCTTATAGATACCCCGCTCCAAAATAAGCGGTTCCTTATAGACCGGACTCTCATAAGTCGGCATAGTGCCATCCATAGTATAATAGATCGTCCCCTCAGAATTGGATGAAAGTTTCAAATATACGATCTCGTCATACGTACCTCCTTGGGAACTAAATTGCGGTTCATTGGCCATATAATTCTGAAACTGGTTGACAATGATCATATCCTCACAATTCGACAGGATCTCTTCGATCATGGCATAATCCTGCCTTGACGCATAATAATCAATCATTCTTCGATAGGCAGCCTGATAATTGACATCCTTTGCATAGATGATTTCCCACAGCATCAAAACGCCTTTTTCCTCCTCGGCGTTTTTGAAATAATATTCAGCCAGCTGATATTTTAAAGAAGTATCTTCCGAAGAAAGCATCACAGAGCGTTCCATATGCGCGATCGCGTCTGTGTAATTGCCTTCTGCCGCAAAAGAAGCAGCCAGCTCTGCCTGATATGACGAACTGTTATTCTGATACATATATTGCGAAACCCTGACAATTCCTACCACAACCGATACGACAACCACCAGAAAAAACGCAATCACGATCCATCTCAGTCTGCTTTCTTTCATGAATTTCAAGAAATGATACATGATATGCGGATCTTCTTCATCAAAATCATCAAGATAATCTAATTCATATTCCTCGTCAAATTCTTCTACGACCTCATACTCATCGTCATACTCATTACCATATTCGCCGGCGTATTCCTCTGTTTCATCATATTCTGCAGACTGATATTCTTCTGACTCATCATATCCTTCAGCCTGATATTCGATCTCTTCACTATATTCTGCGGGATCGCGATCATAATATTCCGCATCCTCTCCATAATCGAACGGCATTTCATTTCCTGCAGGTGCATCCAGGTCAACAAATTCCAATTCTTCTTCCGTGTCTAACGCCCTGGAGTCCTCATATGAGGCCTCGGCATCCAATTGAATATCAGACAAGGTATCACTGATACTTTGCTCGATCTCCGGTTCATAATAGGGGACATATTGAACTTCCTCCCCGCATTTCGGACAGTATAGAAGATCGTCTGCTATTTCCGCATTACAATTGGGACAAATCATAATATAACCTTGTTCCTTTCCTGACTGGTGCAGCATTTTCGTTTGGGAACATGAGATGTTGGCTGCAAAACATTCAACATATTAATGCATCACGCCCGACACACAATTGTTCATCAGCATTGCAATCGTCATAGGTCCCACTCCGCCCGGAACAGGCGTAATCGCTCCCGCGATTGGAAACACATCCTCATAATCCACATCACCACACAGCTTATTCTCTGCATTTCTGTGGATTCCCACATCAATTACCGTTGCGCCTTCTTTCACATATTCCCTGTTGATCATTTTAGGTTTTCCGATGGCAACCACCAGAATATCCGCACGCTTACACACTTCCTTCAGATTTCTTGTTTTGGAATGCGTAATGGTTACGGTGCCATTTTCCCGAAGTAAAAGAACCGCCATAGGCTTTCCGACGATATTGCTCCGTCCAATCACAACACATTCCTTTCCTGCAATCTCAATATTGCTCCGTTTCAAAAGCTGGATGATTCCCGCCGGAGTACAGGGCAGAAAACCGGGCTGACCGATCAGCAGCGCTCCCACACTTTCCGGATGAAATCCATCCACGTCCTTAGCAGGCGCAATCGCTTTGATGACTGCGTCCTCATCAATATGCTCCGGCAGCGGCAGCTGCACAAGGATACCGTTAATCTTATTATCCCGGTTCAACCGCTCTATCAGGGCAATCAATTCTTCCTGCGTCACTGTCTCAGGAAGCTCATAACTTTCTGAACGGATGCCTATATAAGCACAGGCTTTTTTCTTGTTGCCAACATACACGCTGGAAGCCGGATCCTCTCCTACCTGTATAACAGCGAGAGCAATCTCCTTTCCCTCTTCCTTAAGCGCCGCAACCTGTCCCTTTAGTTCCTCTTTGATCTCCTGACTGATCTTCTTTCCGTCTATTACAAACGCCATTTCGTTTCTCCTTTTCCTTCTCTGGTTTCTGTCAGTTAAAACAAACCTACGATTTTATCATCTATCACATCGATCCCTTCTGCGGCAGGTATCTTCGGCAGTCCCGGCATGGTCATGATCGAACCCGTAATAACAACGATAAAGCCTGCTCCGGCATTCAGATACACTTCACGGACATTGATGGTAAATCCTTCCGGCCGTCCCAGCTTTGTCTGGTCGTCTGATAAGGAATACTGCGTCTTTGCCATGCACACAGGCAGACTGCCATATCCCATTTCCTCAATCTTTTTTAATTGTTTTTTTGCGGACGCCGCATAAGAGACACCGGCGGCGCCATAAATTTTTTGCGCAATACACTCGATCTTCTGTTCCGGCGAAAGAACATCTTCATAAAGGAAATGAAAATCAGATTTCTCATGTTCCAGCATCCCGATTACCTTTTCCGCCAATTCCAAACCGCCTTCTCCGCCGTTTTCCCATACACGGGCAAGTGCAAATACACATCCTTTTTCTTCCACAAAAGAACGCACATAAGAAAGTTCCGCTTCAGTATCACTCACAAACTGATTGAGTGTCACTACGATCGGTACGCCATAATTCTGCAGATTCTCAATATGCTTTTCCAGATTGACAATACCGTCCTGCAGCGCGCGCAGATTTTCTTCCCCTAATCTGCTCTTATCTACACCACCATTATATTTCAAAGCTCGTATTGTTGCAACCAAAACGATAACATCCGGTTTCAGACCTGCCTTGCGGCATTTGATATCCAGAAACTTCTCTGCGCCAAGATCTGCGCCAAATCCCGCCTCTGTCACTGCAATATCAGATAATTTCAAGGCAAGCTTTGTCGCCCGGACAGAATTACATCCATGGGCAATATTGGCAAATGGACCGCCATGTACAAAAGCCGGAGTATGCTCCAATGTCTGGATCAGATTTGGCTTCATGGCATCCTTTAAAAGCGCTGCCATGGCGCCCACCGCGCCAAGCTGTTTCGCTGTGACTGCTTCTCCATCCATATTGTAAGCTACGATCATTTTAGAAAGTCTTTCCTTTAAATCCTCCATATCATCCGCAAGACAAAGCACCGCCATGATCTCAGATGCCACGGAAATCACAAAATGATCTTCCCTGACCACGCCATCCGTTTTTCCACCCATACCGATCACAATATTCCGAAGCGCTCTGTCATTCATATCCAGGCAGCGCTTCCAGACCACCTGTCTGGTATCGATCCGCAGTTCATTGCCCTGTTGGATATGATTATCCAACATCGCTGCCAGAAGATTGTTCGCAGAAGTGATTGCATGAAAGTCACCGGTAAAATGAAGATTCAGATCCTCCATAGGAACGACCTGCGCATAGCCTCCGCCTGCCGCGCCTCCTTTAATGCCGAAGCATGGCCCCAGAGACGGTTCCCGAAGAACCACCGATGCCTTCTTTCCCATGCGGCACAATGCCTGCCCAAGACCAATGGTGACCGTCGTTTTCCCCTCGCCTGCGGGCGTAGGATTGATCGCTGTCACAAGTACCAGCCTGCCGTCGCGATTCCCAAGCGTTTTTTGGATGCATTCATTGCTGATCTTCGCCTTATACTTTCCATAACATTCCAAATCATCCCCGATAAGACCGAGCTGCTTCGCAATCTCACCAATCGGCTGCAGTTTCGCTTCCTGTGCAATCTGAATGTCTGATTTCATGATTTTTCCCCTTACCCTAACTATACATTTATTTTATTCATACTATTTAACGT
>CAMWKA010000122.1 GCA_947174725.1 uncultured Lachnospiraceae bacterium
TCAGGGAGCACCGTATCTTCGTTTCCCGTATCTGTCGGGAGAAACATTGGAGTCCCGGTTGGATGATTGTCTGGAACGGCAGGACATGGAGACATTTTACGGCCTTTTAAAGAGGTATCTGGAAGTGGTTCGTTATCGTGCGGAGATACAGGTGACGGATTATGATTTGATTTTCTCTAATCTGCTGATCGATGGGGAGTGCTGGCAGTTAATTGATTATGAATGGACCTATGATCAATTGATTCCGCCGGATCAGGTAGCATATCGGGCGCTGCTCTGTTATTGTATGGGAAGCGAAAAAAGAAGGGCGTGCAGCGTTGACGGCATGGCAGTCCGGCTGGGGCTGGAAGGGATTCATCCGGATGAACTTCAGGAAGAGGAACTGCGGTTTCAGATGAAGGTCACGGGAGAGAGGATGTCATTGAGTCAGATACGTGATTCCATTCATCATGAGGTGCTGCCGCTTCGGGATGCGGTAGAGATCTATCAGAATCAGAAAGCGGCAGGACTGGTACAGATCTATTGGGATCGTGGAGAGGGATTTTCAGAGGATGCATCCGAATGGATGGAACCGCTGCAGGAAGAAGGGGAGATGCTCTATGTATCCTTAGCTGTAACGGAAGAGATCAAAAGCCTGCGCTTTGATCCGTCCAGATATGCCTGTCTGATTACCTTTGAGGAGATCGGCTGCTATCAGGGAAGTGATCCGAAAGTATTTTTGGAAGAAGCAAAGTCCGTTTCCCCGGGAATGTCAAAAGGGAACGAACAGCAGCTGACTGCCTACCCATGGAAACGTCTGAGGCATAATGGTATAGAGATTGCGCCACAGGTCTATCTGTTTCAGAACGAGGATCCGAACTTTACGATCGACTGCAGATATACCGGCGGGGCAACGTGGATCGATCTGAGGTATCATATTACGAAATTGGACTCTGATACGGTTTCCCGTTTTACAGGCAAATGGAAGTGGAAGAACTGAGGGAGTATGGAAGATACACTGAAACGTCTGATACAGAAAAAGCTGCATGAACAGCAGGAAAGAAAATACGAAGAAGAATTAAAGCTGCAAAAGGATTCCTATGCGGCTTTTCTGCGTATATATGAAGCCGGACTGTCAGGAGATATGGTTGAAGTTCAGCCTAAGACTTTTGCGGGTATGACAGGCAGTGGTCAGATGTATGGCTGTATTTCTGAAAAGGATTATCTTCTTTTCGCGGCAGAGGGCGGCAGATTGTCTGTGGGCCATCTGTCTAAGTTGGAGGAATATTTTCAGAAACATCCCAAGACACAGGTGGTTTATTTTCATACGGATGAGATCGACCATCAGGGCAGACGGAGCAATCCCTGCTTCCTGCCGGAATGGTCGCCGGATACGCTTGCATCATCTTTTTATTTTGGAGAGTGTTTTGCAGTCAGGGCAGGAATATTTAGAAGGACGATACAGGATCTTCATGAAATGTTTCTAACAGCAGAACAGTCAGAGGACACGGAACCGAGGAAAGAATTTCGGGAGATATTGTATGCTGCCGTATTGCTGTTGACGGCACAGGAACCGGCAGCGTTGATGGATGTAGTGATGTATCATAAGCGGATTGACAGCGGACACGGGGATCCCATACAGAAAGCGGGCGAAGAGGAAGGACTGCTGCTGGATCGGATATGGGGGTGTCTGTCTGAAAAGCATGCCAAAAAAGTGCGGCTGGGACGCTGGCTGGCGTATATGAAGAGAAAAAAGGTATGCTATGAACATCATCAGATCAGTATCCTGATTCCCTCCAAAGATCATCCTGAGATCCTGCGCAGATGCGTGGAATCCATCCGTAAACGTAGTAAAAAAGGAATCATAGAGGATGGAACAGAGGATACAAAGGACAGACAGGGAAGAGAAGAGGCTTTGACATATGAGATCATTGTTATAGATAATGGTAGCGGACCGGAAAACCGCAGACTGTATGAAACATATGCGGAAGAATGGGGGTATCGTTATGAATACCAGCCCATGGAGTTTAATTTTTCCAAAATGTGCAATTTGGCTGCCGGTTTTGCCGGCGGGGATTATTATCTGTTCTTAAACGATGATATGGAGATCTTAAGTGGTGACTGGCTTGTAAAGATGCTGGAGTTTGCCGCCCTTCCCCATGTGGGGGCGGTGGGAGCCAAGCTTCTTTATCCGGATACCACGCTGATCCAGCATGCCGGTATTACCAACATGTATGAGGGACCCGCCCATAAACTTTTAAAGTACGATGACTGTGAGGAATACTATTACGGGAGAAACCGCGGTGTCTGGGATGTGATCGGCGTCACGGCCGCGTGTCTGATGGTATCGAAAGAAAAATTTCTTCAGGCAGGCGGTTTTGCTGAGGAACTGAAGGTTGCCTATAATGATGTGGATCTGTGTTTCCGGCTGCATCAGATGGGAATGTTTAATGTCGTACGAAACGATCTGATCCTATATCATCACGAATCTCTGTCCAGGGGCAATGATCATTTGGATCCGGCAAAAAAAGAACGGCTGGCGGCAGAGCGGAAAATGTTGTATCGACGCTGCCCAGGATATTATGATTATGATCCGTTTTACAGCAGACATTTGACCGGAGCCAGCGAAGCTTATGAATGTACGCTTCCTTATGAAAACCGCAATATCGCGCCGGTCAGCGGGGTGAAAAAACTATCCGGGAAATCTGCAAAGGAGTATCCCGGAGATGTTATGAATGAGACGCTGATCATTCAGGTGGATACAGCGGACAGGGAACTATTAGCCAGACAGGGGGAGGTGCCCTGTTATCTGATCGATCTTCACGCGCATGTGCGTGGACTGGATAGCTGTGATTACCGGTATCGGATGGTCTTAAAAGGTGGGCAGGGATGCTATGAGATCCCGGCGATCAGAAGACTGCGTCCCGACGTCGGTAAGACGATTGCAAATGAAAAGCATGTGGAACTGTCCGGTTTTGTGGCAAGGATTCCCCGGAACATGCTGCCGTCCGATACTTATGAGATCTGGATGGAGGCTAAATGCAGTTATTCCAGACAGCGGTTATGTAACAGGGCGGAGCAGACATTGGTAGTTGCGGATTGAAATGGAGAAATTTTTTTGAAAAAGAAGAACCATAAAGAACAGTGGATTGAGGAATATGAAAAAGAATACAGGCGTCAGTCCGAGCCCTATGAACAGTGGATCGCAAAATGGGAAGGTGAAATCTCTGTTCAGGGGACAGAGGATGTCTGTTTTGCTGTGCGTCCATGGGAAGATATTTTTTCTTCTCAGACAGAATTGGATCCGGTGGAGGCACTTTCCTTATTTCTGCAGGAATTGGACGAAAATGTACAATATGTGATCCTGACCGGCGAGGAAGGCAGGATTGCAGAGCAGGCAGAATATTGGCTTAGAGAATATTTTGAGACGCACCCGGAAGCGGAGGCAGTATATGGGGATGAGGATGAATGGAACGAGAAAGATCAGAAGCGGCTGAACCCTTGGTTTAAGCCGGATTGGTCACCGGATACGCTGCATTCCTGTCTGTATATCGGCAATATGATCGCCATGAGGGCGTCGCTGCTTAAAAAAGCAGCGGAAAAGCTGGGAGAAACAGTTGGATATCTGCCGGAAAGAAGGAAGGAAGGAATATCTGAGGCGGCTCCGGGGGAATCGGGAAGATACTGTGAATATCCGGTTTTCTGGAGATTTCTGCTTTATCTGACGGATGTTATGAGGGTATCCTTCGACCATATTGACAGGATCTTATACCATAGGGATGTAACGGATATGATGAAGGAGGGACAGGAAAATCAGGAGCAGAGCAAAGGGCAGAGTTCAGGGATCTTCCGGGAAACTTGTGCGGAGTTTGATGTGGTACATGTCAGACACCCGATGCCGGACGGGGAAAAGCTGGTTTCGGTGATCATTCCCTCCAAAGATCATCCGGAGTTGTTAAGACAGTGCTTAGACGCGATCTATAAAGTGACGGAATATCCGGCCTATGAAGTGATCGTCGTAGATAACGGAAGCACTCCGGAAAACCAAAGTCTTATCCGATCCATGCAGGAACAGATGCATTTTACTTACCTTTATGAAGAGATGGAATTTAACTTTTCCAGAATGTGTAATCTGGGAGCTGCTTATGCCAAAGGGGACGTCCTTCTTTTTCTCAATGATGATATAGAAGCGCAGGGAAAAGAGTGGATGACGATTCTGGCAGAGCAGGCGTTGCAGTCCCATACCGGAGCAGTGGGGGCAAAGCTTTATTATCCGGATTCTAAGATCATCCAGCATACGGGCGTTGCCAATATGAAGATCGGACCGGCGCACAAGCTGGGCGGCATGGAGGATCGGGGAAGCCTGTATCATGGACGCAATCTGGCGGATTACAATGTGCTTGCCGTTACGGCAGCCTGTATGGCGGTAGAACGGAAAAAATATGACACGGTCGGCGGGTTCTGCGAGGAACTTGCTGTGGCATATAATGATGTGGATATCTGTTTTTCTCTATACGAAAAGGGATATTACAATCTGGTCAGAAACGACGTGGCGCTGTTCCATCATGAATCTTACAGCCGGGGAAGTGACCGGGAGGCAGCGAAGGAAAAAAGGCTGCTGCAGGAAAGGAAGAAGCTTTACCAACGGCATCCAAAACTGTATGGGAAAGATCCGTTTTATAGCAGACATCTGGTACAGGAGCGTCTGGATGCGGATTATCACGTAGAGATGCAATATGAATATGAACAGAGTGACAGGTTTAGCCTTAGACAGCCGATAGACTGCCTCAGAGAAACGAAGAACAGCCTGTTTCGTAAACTTGCCCGGAAAGGGTCATGGAATCAATATCATTTGGATGAGGTGCGGATACGGCAGACGGATCTCTTTGAGGAAGATTCCATGGTGTTGGAATTAGAAGGCTGGTGTGCGCTGACTGACCGGGATATGGCAGAATACGAGAGGTCGCTTATATTGATCGGGCAGGATGGTATGGCGGAGCAGCAGGAGATATTTGATAAGCTGCGCCCTGATGCTGCAGAGACACTGAAGGAACAGCCGCATGGCGCATTGTGCGGATTTGTGGTAAGGATCAGAGTGCAGGACATACGGGATGGGGAGTATCAGGTGGGATACCTGTTTCGCCCCCGGGCGGGCGGCAGACCGCTGGTACAGTATGGGGAGAAGCTGATTCTGAAAAGCACGCCGGAACTGAAGGGCAGAACTGTTTCTATCGTTAGGGAAAAGGAACAGGGATGACATAACGTAAAATATTCTGCACATTTAAAGGGGGTAGATTTTGTCGAAGGTTTATGCTAGAATAATTTCAAGTATAAATGATGGAATATATCTGTTCAGGATGCAGGATAAGGCTGCGCAATTAACAGAAAAAAGATAAGAGGAGAATGGAAGAAATGGCTGGAATTATGGACAAAATACTGACGGACAGCGGCAGTATGAACAGAACGCCGTATATGGTATGTGGTATGTATAAGGGATATTATGTGACGGTACATATGAATCAGGGATTTCTGATTCGCATTAATTACAAGCTTGCGGAAAATATGGATCTGAACAGCTTTAAGAACAGGGCGTATGGCGTCTTGAACCAGATGCGGGTCACAGAAAAAAAGGTTTCCCAGACAAATGTGGGTGATTATGTGATTGAGGTAAAATTGATGCCGGCCAATCTTGCGAAGAATACCACTCCGATGATTGATTCGGTGACGAATCATCTTATTGGATTTTTACAGGCGGAAGGAGCGGGTACCGGATGCCAGATGTGCGGCGCCGAATATGATGTCAGCAGCTATGATGTCAATGGAGCTCCGCATTTTCTCTGCTCTACCTGTGCACGGCAGTCAATGAATCAGATGGAGGCGGAACGCCAGAGCAAATTAAGCGTTGACTCCAATCTGCCATTGGGTATTATTGGGGCACTGATTGGTTC
>CAMWKA010000123.1 GCA_947174725.1 uncultured Lachnospiraceae bacterium
CCACCGGAAGGAGCTGACTCCCCAAACCTGTTCCCCTTTTTACGGGACGGCTGAGAAGAATGGGCTGACAGAAGCTCTTAAGGTATACCGTATGGGAAAAATCGGAATCATGCAATATTTACGCTTCCTAGGGCGTTATATCTCTGGATTCTGCGGTTATGGATTTAGTAAGCTGCAACGGGCATTTTTAAAGTGTTTCGGTAAATACTAGAACTAAAATAAAGATTGCGCGAGGTAAACAGAAAGGGCGTTATGGAGAAAAGGGCAGATGGCAGTACGGATCTGATCAGTGTGATTGTGCCGATCTATAAAGTAGAAAAATATCTGCGGGAATGTGTCAACAGTATTCTCCGACAGACTTATTCCACCCTTGAGATCATACTGGTGGATGACGGCTCGCCGGATCGTTGCGGAAGGATTGCGGACGAATATGCGGAAAAAGACCCGCGTGTCAAAGTGATCCATCGTAAAAACGGCGGTCTTTCTGAAGCACGTAACAGTGGACTGCGGGAAGCAACAGGTCTCTGGGTGGTCTTTGTGGATTCGGATGACGTGATCCATGAAAAAATGATAAGTACGCTGTATGACGCTGCTGTTTCTACCGGCAGCCGGATGGCATGGTGTGCTATTTGTGAAATTACCGAGGATGGATATCCGGTCATTTCGGGTGACAGAAACGACGAATCGCCGTCTCCGGACAAAAAGGTGGATGGCAGAGAAAAAATTGAAGAATGCAAAGTTAGTGTTTTTACCGGACAGGAGGCGGAAAAACAGTTATATACCATGTCTGGAAACCAGCAGTGTCTTGTGGCGTGGAATAAAATTTATCACAGAGATTGTTTTTACGAGAATGGTGAACCAATTTTTTATCCGCCGGGAAAAATTTTTGAGGACGGTTATACAACTTACCGGCTGATCTATCAGGCCGAACGGGTTGCCGTACTGTCACAGCCGCTATATTATTATCGTCAGCGAGACGGCAGTATCATGGCGAAAAATGCCTATCGGATTTATGAACCGGCGTTGGAAGCGGGACTACTCAGAATGGATTTTTATAAAAGGCAGGAAGAGAAAGAATTGTATCTGCTGGAGCTGAATATGACGATCTATTCCGTTATCCGGTTTTATGAGCGCATCCTGGTAAGGAAAGAACGAAAGAATCTTCGACGCTGGTTCGGAAAGATTTACTGTGATTATTTTGTAAAGGAACACTGGCCATTGGCTAAGAGAATCCGAATGAAGGCGTTTCAGATCGGATACCCCTGTTATAAGCTGGTTAGTTCTTTTGAAGGTTTGTACAACCGCCTGCATCATGGCACTAAAGTGCATTAAAGTTCGCGGGCTATAGAAAAGGTATAGTTATTAGTGTGAGAAGAAATTCTAAGTTTCACACTAATCCTCCATGTCAGAGCAGTTTTACTGCGATGACACGCGATGAGAAATCCGCGCAGGCGGTTTCTCATCTGCGATCAAAGCAATTTGAGGCTCTGACTCAAATTGCTGATTGAAAAATAAGCTTTCGAGCTTATTTTTCAATCTAATCCTCGTCTCCTTGTTCTTCCAGACATTTTCTTAAAGCATCTGCCGCATCCATGATCTGATCCCGTTCACGGCTGTCAAGCGCCGTTTCAAACTCCCGCATGCACCGTTCTATGACTGTCCGCTTCTGCCCGGTACTCTCCTCATAACAGCGTTCTCCGCGAAGCAGAAGAAGCTTATTTTCCTCCTGGTCTCTGGGCGATATCTTCAGATAAGAAAGCTCTTCCAGACGGTTCTTGATCTCCTCGTCCGTCATGGTGTTATATTTCCCCTTAATGATCTGTTTTTTCACCCTGCCGGTGGAAACCACCTTTACCTCTACCTCCAGAATGGAATTGATATCATAAGTATAAGTCACATCTACGGATTCCTCGCCACGGGGTTTTTTGGGGATCCTGATATCCATCGTACCGATCAGCAGATTATTGGCCGTCAGACGGCTTTCTCCCTGAAATACATTGATACGTATCTTCTCCTGATCATCATGCAGGGTATAGAGCCGCTCCGTCCTGCTTGCCGGGATCACGGTATTACGTTCAATGATCGGGCAGTAATGACCGCTCTCAAAACTTCCGTCAGGCCGTTCCACGGAAACTTCCGTCCCCAGGGTAAACGCACAGACATCCGTCAGAATGATCTCCTTGACATCCTTATCCCGCGCCTTCATAGCCGCCTGGATCGCAGCGCCCAGCGCCACCGCTTCATCCGGCTGAATCGATGTATCGGGAAACTGCCTGAACAATTTCACAATAAATTCCCTAATGATCGGCATCCGGGTAGCTCCGCCCACCAGCACCACCTGATCAATATCCGTGATCTTGACATGGGCATCCGTAATGCTTCGCTGCAATGGTTTTCTGATACGCTCTAAAAGGGGCTCGCAAAGCTTCTCATACGCCTTTGCGGTAATGTTCATCTCCTTTGTTTCCCCGCCCACCTTACACTTCATTTTGGGATTCTTCTTTTCTCCAAGTTCTCTTTTACAGAGTTCCGCCGCCTTATGGATCGCAGTCAGCGTTTTGGCATCCAGTTTATCAATCTCTATTTCATTCTTCCTGATAAACTCCTGCTCGATCACCTCCGTAAAATTTTCACCACCCAGATAATTGTCTCCCGCTACTGCGCGTACTTCCAAAATCGTGCCGTACAGTTCCAGAATCGATACGTCAAATGTACCGCCGCCCAGGTCAAAGACCATAAAGCGGGTATTCTCTTTCTTATCATACAGTCCGTAAGTGATCGCCGCCGCTGTCGGTTCACTGATGATACGCTCCACCTTCAGACCCGCCAGCTTTCCGGCAAGCTTCGTCGCTTTACGGCGCTCATCATCAAAGTAGGCCGGAACACTGATCACAGCTTCCGTCACCTTCTTTCCGAGATACTCCTCCGCATCCTCTTTCAGGCATCTTAATACAAAGGCAGAAAGCTCCTCCGGTTTGAATCTGCGTCCCCCCAGATCGTACTCCTTCTTACTTCCCATAAAACGTTTAAAGACATCCGCCATCCGCTCCGGATGAAGCATGCCGTATTCTTTTGCCGTCTCTCCCACGAGGATCTGCCCCTCTTCATCCACCGCCACCACGGATGGAGTCAGGTTCTTCTGAAGCCGGTTTGGTATGATCACGGCTTTCTTATTTTTACAATAAGCGGCAAGACTGTTCGTCGTGCCAAGATCGATCCCTATAATCATGAATGCACCTCATTCTATATTTTAGTAGATTAGGTAATTGCGAAACTTTGTTTCCTACAACTTTTCGTTGTGCAATATAGACATATCATCGCCGGGCACGCTTCCGCTGCGCGCGCTACGCAGCGGTACATAAGATGCCAAAATACGGCATCTAAGTACCGGCGAGCGCACAAGCGCCCGGCGTATGATATGGTCTATATTACACAACTAGTTATAACTGGTTATTAGAAATCAGCCGTTTCGCAAATACAAATATTTATCGGTCAGGCTATCTTGCCAATCTGTCGATCATGATCAGCAGCTGCTGCGCCAATGTATTATTGCCGCGGTAGCAGCATCGATTGGATTCCTCACAGAGGATACGTGCCTTTTCTATATCTCCCTCCAGATAAGCCAGACGTGCCATGGCTTCTTTCATTTCCGTACAATCCTCTTCGCTGCACCAGTAACACATACAGCCCTTCTGCATTTTCTCCATATACGTGTATGCCAGCTCTGTATTGCCGGAATAAAACGCATACAGAAAATAGTTATACAATTTCTGTCTTGCCCCGGTGGTCATCCTGTCGAGCAGTTCCTCTATGGAATATTCCAGATCGGTACACTCCTTAAAAGACTTATCCAGATACCTGCGGTAGATCCCTGCATACTTTCTGGCATTTTTCATATCGCCCGCATAGTAATAAGCGATCATCATATTCTCCACCAGATCCTCTGCATTATCATAATTACGCATTTTTTTCGTCATCTCATAAATCTTCTCATAATACATGAGTGCAGTTTCATATTCCGCCATGTGAAAATAAATATCGGCCAGCTTGAACCTAAGATCGATCCTGTCTTCCAGTGATTCCTCTTCCTTCTCCGCTTCCGCCTGTATCCATGCGGCTGTCCGGTCCAGATATTTTTCTACATATCGGCAAGCCTCCCCGGGTGAAGGATACAGGCTCCAGCTCTCGTAGATATCCTGAATACGGCTGGTCTCGTCGGAAAGCTTCTCACAATGCCTTTTCGTCACATCGATGCTTCCATACTCCTTCCTGATCCAGTTCAGCGCCTCCTTGATATGTCCCTGCTGCGCTTCCACATATGCCAGGCTTTCCAGACATTTCTTATGTTCCTCCTCTTTGGTAAGCTCCTTGGCAAGCTTCTTCAGACAGCGGGTACCTTCTTCATAATCCCCCTTCCGCAGATAACAGTTCAGGATCTTTCCGATACAATATTCATTATCTTCATTAAATCTTTGTTTCGTATGGATGCTTTTCAGATAACATTCGATCGCCTCATCAAGCCGTCCCATTGTGCGAAGGATATCCGCTTTCGTATACCACAGTCCGCTTTTTCCTTCCCCCTCAAAGCTTTTGTCGATATTCTCCAAAGCGGTCTCATACTCCCGCATGTAATAATGGATCTTTGCTTTTCTCCAATAATTCCAAGGCACGATGCCATTCTCTTCATCCTGCTGCAGGAAGTATTCCAACGCCTTCTTACCATATTCCGGCTGATATGCGCTCACAAATTTACGCAGATAGACCCAGCCGATCCTCCAGTATTCCTTTTGCTTCTCAGGCGCGATCTCAACCGCCTTCTGATAGTAAGCGATAGCTTCGTTATAATCTCCGGCTTTTTCTTTGATCACTCCCAGATAGATATACACCCATTCAAATGCCATACCCTTGTCTTCACATACCTTCAGATAACGATATGCCTTTTTGTTATCCTTCTTATGGATATGGTATAACCTTCCAATATAATACATCTTGGAAATATCATCCGCAAGACGTTCTGATTCCAGAAGATACCGCAGCGCAGCGTCTCTGGTGGATTTCCCGCTGCGATACTCGTCCTCATTCAGACGGTACCGGTTCATAAGCGCTTCGGCGATCAATTCCTTCGGCGCCTTTTCCTTCTTCATGCGCCGGATCGCCTTCGCTGCGTAATCATCCGCAGCCTGCCATTCCTCCGGCGTTTTTATCAGTCCGGTCTTCGCTTCTATACGCAGCGCCATCAGTTGATAGCTTTCTACTCCCGCCTCATCCGCCTGCCTAAAGATATTTTCAGCGTCCTTGTACTGACGGTAAGCGATAAATACCTTGGCGGCGCGTTCATAGATCTCCGGATTGCCGTTATATAAACGCTTTGCCTGATAAAAAGTATCAATGACTTCCTGCGCCATGCGCAGCCCTTCATACGCTTCCTGCAGATAAAAATATGCCCAGTAAAAGTTCGGATCCAGCTCCTTTATCTTCTCGCAGACAGCCGCCATGCTTTGATAGTTCTTTGCCTCCCTATACAGCATCACCTTACTCATATAATGGTTAAGATTCTTCGGTTCCACTTCTATGGCATGATCCAGTGACTTTTCCGCCAGATCAAAATATTCCTTCCCTTCTTCTTCCTCCCTATGTAAAAAATAGAGATTACTCCAGGCGCTGCCCTCCATACGGCAGATATCTACCATCTGCTTTTCAGCGTCCCCCGGTTTCTCTTCTTCCAGACATTCCCGCCAGCTCTCCGTTTCCCGGATCATCTCATGATATTCCTGATTCAGATAATGCATGGAAGCGGAAAGTCTATGCCACCATGCAGCATGCTGGCAATACTCCGGATGCGCCGCAAAAAACGCCTGCCCATCCTTACTCCTTTCTGCCTGAATATAACTCCATCCCAGATCTTTTGCATCCTCCTGTGACAGAT
>CAMWKA010000124.1 GCA_947174725.1 uncultured Lachnospiraceae bacterium
TAACAGAGTAAGACTGCTGAAACTTGTCTGGGGCGCTGATTATCCCGGAGATGTGCGGACGGTGGATGTTCATGTGCGTCGTCTGAGGGAAAAGATAGAGGTCAATCCTAGTGAACCGAAGTTCGTTCAGACAAAGTGGGGGGTTGGATACTATTATAAAGGGTAAGCTCACTTTTATCCGAAGTTTTAAGCTTCGTATATTTCTTATAATCATTTTAACAGGATTGTTTGGCAGCGCGATGATGTGGCGCGGTATCCTTAATCATTATGAAGAGGAAAACATTAATACGCGTACCAGCGAAGTTGTAAATCAGATGCGGATCGTTGCCAATCACCTGATATCTTATCATTATCTACAGGATAATTCTTCAGAAATCATCAATGCGGAATTGTCACAGCTTTCTACGATCTACGATGGGAGGATTCTTATTGTGGATCAGAGTTTTCGTATTATCAAGGACACGTATGGAATCAGCGAAGGCAGGTATATGATTGCCAAAGAAGTGATCAAGGGTTCCGGTGGTGAAACAGTCACCAATTACGACGGCAACAATCACTTTATTGAGGTTGTCATTCCGATCTTTGGCACAGGGGCAGACGAGGGAGGCTCCGAAGTAGAGGGAGTGATTCTGACCAGCGTATCTACGGAAAATTTCACACAGAATTACGAGACGATCTACCGTCAGGCGAGGGTGCTGGAGACGGTGATCATGATCTGTATCATCGGGGTCGCAATTTTTGTTTCGGCGATCATCACACGTCCCTTTGACGAGGTGGTCAAGGCGACGAACGAGGCGGTCACCTTTGATGAGGACATCCCTGCGGTGCCGGATTATATCGAGACGCAGCATATGGTGGAAGCGTTTAATAAGATGCGTGCCAGAGCGAAGGCGCTGGATGATTCGCGGCAGGAATTTGTCAGCAACGTATCCCATGAATTAAAGACGCCGCTCACATCCATGAAGGTGCTGGCGGATTCCCTGAATATGCAGCAGGATGTGCCGGTGGAGATGTATCGTGAGTTCATGCATGATATCACGGAAGAGATCGACCGGGAAAATAAGATCATCACGGATCTTCTTTCTCTTGTAAAGATGGAAAAAGGCGCGTCCGGTATGCATTTTGAGAGTTGCAAGATCAATGCGATGCTGGAGCTGATCATAAAACGTTTGGGACCGATCGCAAGAAAGCAGGAGGTAGACCTGATCTTTGAAAGCGAGCGGGAGGTCACGGCGGATGTGGATGAGGTGAAGCTGACGCTGGCATTGACCAATTTTGATCGAAAACGGTATCAAATACAACCGCCATCCGGGCTGGGTGAAGGTCGTATTGGATGCGGATCATCAATATATGACAGTCGAGGTGAGGGATTCCGGGATCGGAATCGCGGAGGCGGATATTGATCATATATTTGAAAGATTCTACCGGGTGGATAAATCACATTCCAATGAGATCGACGGCAACGGTCTGGGACTGGCTATTGTTAAGCGGACAGTACAGTACCATCGCGGTTCGATCACGGTGGACAGTGTGATCGGGGAAGGAACCAGTTTTATTGTAAAGATACCGTTGAGTTTTATTTCTGCGGATTGAGTATAGATAAGATATTTCAAAACAGACATGGTTTGGAGAACGTAAATGGGTAAGATGGGTGTCAGAGAAAGAGGAAATATCATCGGATATGGAAGCTGGATAGCAGTGACGCTGTTATCTCTGTTTGTATCCATGTGCTTTTTATCCTGTAATGTGGATGATCCTGCCGATGGGCAGCAGGATATTTCAGGTAACTCTTTAGAAGTGCAGTTTTACTATCTGAATAAAGAGGAAAATGCTCTGGTCAGCCAGTCTTATACGATGGAGCAGGAGGAGCAGAGCGGACAGATACAGGAACTGCTGGCAAAAATGCAGGAGGTGCCGGAAAGTATTGATGTGAAAGCTCCCATGCGTTTTGGATTTCAAGTGCTTTCCTATCAGCTGGAAGGAACGCAGGTCGTCATCAAGGTAGATGAAGCCTACAAACAGATGCTCCCCTCTACGGAGATATTGGTGCGCGCGGCGATTGTAAGGACGCTGACACAGGTCAAGGGAATCGATGGGATCAGTTTTCTTGTGGGTGAGGATCCGTTGACCGATCATGCGGGAAAACCGGTTGGCGTATTGACAGCAGATATGTTCATTGATAATGAGGGGTCAGAGATCAACGCCTATGAGCAGACCAACATTAAAATATATTTTGCCAATGAAACAGGAACCGCATTGACGGAGGTCAACCGTCTGGTGGTGTATAACAGCAATATTGCGATCGAAAGAGTCATCGTAGATCAGTTGATTGCGGGACCAAGCAATACAGAGTCTTATCCGACGGTCAATCCGACCACAAAGGTCAATTCGGTTACGATTACTGACGGCATATGCTATGTGAATCTGGATAGCGGGTTTCTGACACAGCCATATAATGTCACGGCGGAAGTGACAATCTATTCCATCGTAAATTCCCTTGCGGAACTGAGCAATGTCAACAAGGTTCAGTTAATGATCAACGGCGAAACAGCAGTGCAATATCGCGACAATATCAGCTTTGAAAACACATTTACAAGAAATCTGGATTTGATAGAATAGTAACATGGAGGTCAGATTGAAAAATAAGATTGATATCTTATTTTTCAATCGGCAATTTGAGTCAGAGCCTCAAATTGCTTTGATCGCAGATGAGAAACCGCCTTCGCGGATTTCTCATCGCGTGTCATCGCAGCAAGCTGCTCTGACATGGAGGAATAGAGTGGTAAGACGGCCATTATGCGCGGCGTCTCTTGTCTGTATCGTTATTATCGCCCTGTGTCTCTGGAGGAAGGGACCGCCGGAAGCGGATGTATCCGCATGGACGGGGCGGGAACTTCTGATCAGCGGCACCGTCAGCGGTAAAGAGATCGGGGGAGAGACACAGGTAATCTATCTTAGTAATGTCGCGTTCTGCGATATGGAATCACCGGATCGGCTAGATTCCTTACAAGCAAGCAATACGGATGATACATATGGACTGATCTGTTATATACAGCAGGAAGCGCCGCCAATGGGAGCAACGGTTCTGCTGACAGGGGAGATCGCGGCGTTTCGTACAGCGACCAATCCGGGAGAATTTGACCAGAGAGAGTATTATCTGCTGCAGGGATACTGCGGAAAGGTATCGGTAGAAGAGATCGTCAGTGCTTCGGAAGAATATGATGCCTTCAGGGAGGAACTGTACCAAATCCGCCGCTATCTGGCCGCTGTGCTGGATGATGCGTTGGATGAGCAGGACGCGTCTGTGATGCGGGCGATGCTTTTGGGCGAAAAACTGCAAATGGACCGGGATATCAAGAAGCTTTACCAGGCCAATGGAATTGCCCATATTCTGGCAATCAGCGGACTGCATATCAGCATGATCGGCCTCGGCTTATATCAGTGCTTTAAAAGACTGGCATTTCCTCTTCCTGTTTCCGCGGGTCTTGCCATGGTGATTCTGACCGCCTATGCGGTTATGACCGGCGGAAGCGTCTCGACGATCCGTGCGCTGGTCATGTTTGGATTTATGGTTTTTGCCGCCTGTGTAAAAAGAAGTTATGACCTGCCTACGGCGTTGGCGGTAGCAGCTTTGTGTACGGTCCTTTCGGAACCATACGCGTTGTACCGGACAGGATTCTGGATGTCCTATCTGGCGGTCTTCGGCGTGGCAGTTCTGTATCCTGCCCTGATGGATGGAATCGAAATCAACAACAAAAAGCTGCGTACGCTCTGTGCTGCTATCATAGGAGGATTTTCTGTCAACCTTGTGACGCTGCCGGTGCTGCTGTCGGGGTATTACGAATATCCGGTTTATTCCATCTTTCTTAATCTGTTGGTGATTCCCCTGATGAGTGTGCTGCTTCCGGCGGGCATCCTTACCGTTATGGCAGGATGTGTCTTTCTGCCTTTGGGAAAGATTGTGGGGATTCTTGTCCATGTGATTCTGGCTGCCTATGAATGGCTCTGCGGCGCGGCGATGAATCTGCCGGGCAAAAGCTGGATTGCCGGTGCGCCCGGACCAGTAAAAATCATTGTGTTTTATGGTGTTTTGATTCTGATTGTACTGTCGGGGAAAAAGATCGGGAGAAAGAGGCTGCCCCGGATGAAAGTCCATGCCCGTTTTCTATTGACTGCCGTTTTGATCCTGATGATGGGGCTGCGGGCGGATATGGGACTTCGTATGACATTGCTTGACGTGGGACAGGGGGACGGGATCTGCATCCGCGCGGAGGGAATCACCTGTCTGATCGATGGCGGAAGCACTTCTAAAAGTCGTCTGGCGGAGTATCAGCTCGAACCGTTTCTGAAGCATGAGGGGATCAGCGAGATCGATTATTGGCTGATCACGCATCCGGATCAGGATCATTGCAGCGGATATCAGGAAATGATGGAGATGGGGAAAGAAAATGCGATTACCGTACATACGCTTGTATTGCCGGACGCCTATGGCATCAGGGAAAGCTGCGCGGAACTGATCGCGCTGGCAGAGAGGAATGGGGTACAGGTGCTATTGTTATCAAGCGGCGAGTATATCCAGGCAGGAAATCTGAAACTTACGGTACTGCATCCCGTAGAAGGTTACCGGGCGGAGGACGTCAATGAAAGTTCGCTGGTTGTTTCCCTGGAATATGAGGATTTTTGCGGGATCTTTACGGGAGATGCTACAGCAGAAAGCGAGCGGGAAGTCATCCGTTACTGGGAAGAGTATGGATACCGTCCGGTACAGCTGTTAAAGGTGGGACATCATGGTTCCTCCACGTCTACCTCGGATGCTTTTTTAGAATACTGCCGTCCCCAGGTGGCAGTATTCTCCTGTGGAAGGAATAACCGTTACGGACATCCCCATGAAGAAGTGGTGGAACGGCTGGAGCAGTGTGGATGTACGATATACCGGACAGATGAGAGCGGGGCGGTAACCGTGTATGTCAGGGATGGAAAGATGTGGATAGAGGAATATCTGACATCTCACTCTTTTCCATTAGAATAATTGCTAGATTTTGTTTGACCGGCTGCAGGATATCCATTTCCCTGTAAATCGGTGGTCTGGGTACACTGCTGATCCTGATCGGTTTTTTCTTTCGGCCTGCTGCTTTCCCAGACTCCCTCGGGAATCGTGCTGACAGGTTTTTTGTATTCGACAGATTTCATATTTTACCTCGTTTCCGCGCTGCTTTTCGCGCAATGAATGCTTTATAAATAAATTTTATGATGATAGTATCCCGAATTAAAAAATATTTATACAGCGTGGAAATATGTAAAAGTGAAATATGTTAGGTGCTGATTCCGCCAAGCCGCGCAATAATTGCATCACGGTATTCCGTATGATGGGGCATTCCTCCGCCCAGTCCCCCGAGTTTTGGAAACATGAGCTTGAAGTAGCTGCCGTTCTTCATGGTAATAAAGCATTTTACAGAGCCCATCCACCCATTTTTGATTTTGCAGCTTTGGATGTCTGTCAAGGGAAAACATCTTCCGATATCAGTCAATAGGATCTCAGTTGTGACCTCTTGCATATCAGTTTCCCGGACATATGGTTCATCATCATCTGGTTCTTCATGGAACAGATAGGAATACGGGGTCACCCCGCAGTCGGTCATGACCAGATGATTCTGGGTGATACCAATGTAAATAGAACGTGAGTTGTACTTTTTTTTCATCAGTGCCACTGTCCCGCCATCTTTATCGGGGCGCAGCCTGTCCTCCATGCAGACACATCCTGAAAACACGCAGATCACACTGGATTCATATGCCATCGCATGTATGCCAGCCAGTAAGGTTTCCCCGTCAGGTATGTATTTCGCCAGGTTATGCCTCATATTTGTCTCGTCACAGACATCGGAGGTCTTCACGGTTTCGGCGGAAACAGAAGAGAAATCAATGACGG
>CAMWKA010000125.1 GCA_947174725.1 uncultured Lachnospiraceae bacterium
GCACTAGGTGTAATAATGTGTATCTTATCACCTATTTGTCTGATCCTGCTTGGAACCTGTGCGGAAGGAAATTTAATTCCCCTGTCGGAAGATGCTGCCGGTGGGATAGGAATAATGATACTTCTGGCAATCGTTGCGGTTGCCTGCGGAATCTTCTTATCATGCAGTGCGAAGATAAAACCATACACGTTTCTTGAAAAGGAATTTTTTGAGTCGGAATATGGGGTAACCGGGATGGTGGAGGAGAAGAAAAAGGGATATCAGAGCGTATATAATCTATATAATATTACTGGTACGGTGATATGCTTTATTGGTGCAATTGTGCTGTTTGCCGCCGCATTCTTTGGGGAAAATGATTTGCCTGCTGCGATTTGCTTTTGCTTAATGTTAGTGATTGTTTCCATTGGAGTAAGATTTTTTGTGATTGCTGGCATGATACAAGGATCTTTTGAAAGATTACTTCAAGAAGAAAAATACAGTATTGCTGCAAAAGAAAAAGCAAAGATGTCTATTAAACCAGCTATAAGCGCGGTATACTGGCTTGTGGTTACAGCAATCTTCCTGGCTTTCACTTTGGGCGCTAAGACGGAAATGATTCCTGAGGAAATGATGGAAATTAGGATCATCTGGCCGGTTGCGGGAGTTCTCTTTCCGATTGTCCTGATCATTGTAAACTTATTGGAAAATAAAGGGAAATAGATTTGAAAGGAAAGCACTTTCAGAGAACAGAATATAAAAAATCAAGAGCTGTTTCGTTTGCCCGGACTACAATTCTTCGGGGTCTGAACAGCTCTGATTTTTTTAACATATGCCTGGTGTCCGCGTATCAATGATTATTGTACATTCAGATCATTGATGGTAGCGGTGAGACGTGAAAGACTTGCATCTATTTCTTTGCTGGTTTCCGCCATACCGCTTGCAAGCTTCTGTACCTCGGCTGCAACTACAGAAAATCCCTTGCCGCTTTCTCCGGCGCGGGCAGCTTCTATAGATGCGTTAAGAGAAAGGATATTTTGTTTCTTACTGAATGCGGCGATCTGAGCAGTACTTGCATTGGCAGCAGTAATTTCTTCAGCAGCCTGAGCAATGCCGTTTTTCAGCTTTTCCAGCAGAAGTTCGTTCTGTTTTTCCTGATAGCTTGAACGTACAAACATATTGATAACATCGCCTAAAAGATTCGCTGACGCCTCGATCTGTTCTCTGGACTTTACAGTAACTTTATGTAATGCTTCAATGTAGGTATCTTCATTAATGTCAAGTTCTCTTGCAACGGCACGGAATTTTTCTTCATCCGGATTTTCGGGAAGAACCTGTCCGCCGATGACGCTGCCCAAAACGGTTCCATCGCTTAAAGTAATGGGAATTCCGAAATCAACCAGACCGGCGTGGCAGGCATATACGCCTTTCCCTTCCTGATCACACTTTTCACACCGTCTGCATCCTTCTTTACTTCCTCTTGTTAATTTAATACAAAAGTCGGTAAAATTGTAACAGTCGCTGATGTACTTTCCGTCAGCGCCTACCGCAACGGTAGCCAATCCTGTACTTTTTGCCCAGCTGTCCATAATGCTTTCAAATTTTTCCATATCACAAAATTCGCTGATTTCCATAGTTTTTTTCCTTTCTGATGCTGATTTAATTATAAACTATCGGTAAAAAAAGTCAATGGAATATCGGTAATTTGGGACCCGGTATTCAGAAAGGATGCAAGCGGATTTAAGGAATAATTACATAAATTAATCAGCCGTGTTCCGCATAATTTAGTAGAAAGCAACGAATTGACTGATGATATAGATTGATGTAAAATATTAATGCTGAATTTGTGAGTAGTGTAGAAATATAGGATTTTTAGAAATAAATGATAAGGAAGGTATCGTCTATGTTTAAAATTTTAAAGGCGGAAGAACTGACAGACAACATCTTTTTGATGGACGTTGAGGCGCCGAGAGTTGCAAAATCCTGCCAGCCGGGACAATTTGTGATTGTCAGGACGAATGAGGAGGCGGAAAGGATTCCTCTGACGATCTGCGATTATGACAGAGAGAAGGGAACGATCACCATCGTACTTCAGATCGTGGGTGCCGGAACGCAGATCATGTCGGGATTGAAAGCCGGCGACAGCTTTGCTGATTTTGTAGGACCTCTGGGATGTCCTTCTGAGTTTGTTCATGAGCCAATGGAAGAGTTAAAGAAGAAAAAGATCTTATTCGTAGCGGGCGGCGTAGGCACTGCTCCGGTATATCCCCAGGTAAAATGGCTTCATGAGCATGGAATTGATGCGGACGTCATTGTCGGGGCAAAGACGAAAAGCTTACTGATCTTAGAGAAAGAGATGGAAGCTGTCGCAGGCAATTTGTATGTTACGACAGATGACGGATCTTATGGAAGAAGCGGTATGGTAACACAAACCATTAAAGATCTTGTTGAGGAAGGAAAGCATTACGATACATGCGTTGCCATCGGACCGATGATCATGATGAAATTTGTCTGCCTGATGACGAAGGATCTGAATATTCCCACGATTGTCAGCCTCAATCCGATTATGGTTGACGGCACCGGCATGTGCGGTGCATGTCGTGTAACTGTGGGCGACGAGGTAAAATTTGCTTGTGTTGACGGACCGGAATTTGACGGTCACAAAGTAAACTTTGATGAGGCAATGAGACGTCAGCAGATGTATAAGACCGAGGAGGGAAGAGCATTTCTGGCTGCGAAGGAGGGGGATACCCACCACGGCGGATGTGGAAATTGCGGCTAAAAATATAGCAGATGGTTTGAGAAAGGGGAAAATAGATGGAAGTAGATGTAATGAAGAAGATTCCTGTTCGTGAGCAGGATGCAAAGGAACGGGCGGCTAATTTTAAAGAAGTTTGTCTTGGATATAACGAGGAGGAAGCCAAGTGTGAGGCGACCAGATGTATCAACTGTAAGAACGCACAGTGTATCAAGGGTTGTCCGGTTTCAATCAATATTCCGGGATTTATCGAACAGGTCAAGAACGGCAATATGGCGGAAGCTTATAAGGTCATCAGCGAATCTTCCGCGCTGCCTGCTGTCTGCGGTCGTGTTTGTCCGCAGGAGAGCCAGTGTGAAGGGAAATGTATCCGCGGTATCAAAGGGGAAGCGATCTCCATCGGTAAGCTGGAGCGTTTTGTAGCTGACTGGGCTGCGGAGAATGGCATCAAACCGGAACCTGCCAAAGAGAAAATTGGTAAGAAGGTAGCTGTGATAGGTTCCGGACCGGCAGGACTGACCTGTGCGGGAGATCTGGCAAAATTAGGCTATGATGTCACAATTTTTGAGGCGCTGCACAAGGCGGGCGGCGTGCTGGTATATGGTATTCCGGAGTTTCGTCTTCCGAAGGAAGATGTTGTTCAGAAGGAAATCGATAATGTAAAGTCTCTTGGCGTAAAGATAGAGACCGACGTTGTGATCGGAAAATCAACGACGATTGACCAGCTTTTGGAGGAAGAGGGATTTGATGCGGTATTTGTAGGCTCCGGCGCAGGACTTCCGAAGTTCATGGGGATTCCGGGCGAAAATGCCAACGGTGTCTTCTCTGCCAATGAATATCTGACCAGAAGTAACCTGATGAAAGCGTTTGACGGCAATTCCACAACGCCGATCATGAAGAGTAAAAAGGTAGCTGTGGTAGGCGGCGGCAATGTTGCCATGGATGCGGCAAGAACAGCGCTCCGTCTGGGCGCGGAAGTGCATATCGTATATCGAAGGAGCGAGGAAGAGCTTCCCGCCAGAGTAGAAGAAGTTCATCATGCAAAGGAAGAAGGCATTATTTTTGATCTTTTGACCAACCCGGTGGAAATCCTGACGAATGAAAGCGGCTGGGTAAGCGGCATCAAATGTATCCGTATGGAGCTGGGTGAGCCGGATGAGTCGGGAAGAAGAAGACCGGTGGAGGTACCGGGATCTGAATTTGTGATCGATGTAGATACGGTGATCATGTCCCTTGGTACGTCTCCCAATCCGTTGATCTCTTCTACAACGAAGGGACTGGAAATCAACAAGCGTAAATGTATCATCGCAGAGGAGGATACCGGAAAGACTTCCAAGGAAGGCGTTTATGCAGGCGGCGACGCCGTAACAGGTGCGGCAACCGTTATCCTTGCCATGGGTGCAGGCAGGGCAGGCGCAAGGGGAATCCATGAGTTCCTTTCTAACCAATAAAACTGCTCTGACATGGGGGCAGTGTGCCTTTTTATGGGAATAGGGCCCTATGAGATTCTGTTTTTCATATTTGCCGTTTTTTGCGCATATAGAGCTTTTCTGAGAAATATGTTGCTTGCAAGCAGACAATTTAAGGCGATGGGAGCTCATTTTAAAAAGAAAGAGTGGGTCAGGACGATCCTGTTTGAAGATGACCATATCAAGATATCAGATGAAGATTTTCAGGTAAAGTACGATTATTCGGATATTGTTGACATCAAGGAATGCGGAAATCAAATTTATTTGGATATGCAGGATAAATCGGTGATAAGACTGTATCAATCGGCTTTTTTGGATACGGACTGGAACAGATGCAAAGCGTGGATAGAAAGCCACAGGGAACAGAAAGCCGCGGTAGAGTAAATAACAGAATATTTGCTTATCGTACAAATGAAAGCTGTAACAGAAGCTTTCTTTGGATATAAAATGTAACATATTATAAGGAGGAAAAAAACATGTCTTATGTAGACGAGGTACTCGAACTGGTAAAGAGAAAAAATGCCAGCGAACCGGAATTTTTACAGGCAGTTGATGAAGTATTGAACTCACTTCGCCCTGTAATCGATGCAAATGAAGAGCTGTATAGAAGAGAGGCAATTCTGGAAAGAATTACGGAGCCGGAGCGTCAGTTGAAGTTCCGTGTTCCCTGGGTAGATGATAAGGGACAGGTTCAGGTGAACACAGGTTACCGTATCCAGTTTAATTCTGCAATCGGACCTTACAAGGGAGGTCTTAGACTTCATCCCTCCGTTAATACAGGTATTATTAAGTTCCTTGGATTTGAGCAGATCTTTAAGAATTCCCTGACAGGACTTCCTATCGGCGGCGGCAAGGGCGGTTCTGATTTTGACCCGAAGGGTAAATCGGACAGAGAAGTCATGGCATTCTGCCAGAGCTTTATGACAGAGCTTTGCAAGATCATCGGCGCTGATACAGACGTTCCGGCAGGCGATATCGGAACCGGAGCAAGAGAGATCGGTTATATGTTTGGACAGTATAAGAGGATCAAGGGCGTTTATGAAGGCGTTCTGACAGGTAAAGGTCTTTCTTATGGCGGTTCCCTTGCAAGAACAGAGGCAACAGGTTATGGTCTTTTGTACTTCACAGACGAGATGCTGAAGTCCAATGGTAAGTCATTAGAGGGCAAGACTGTTGCAGTATCCGGCGCAGGTAATGTTGCGATCTATGCAATCCAGAAGGCACAGCAGCTTGGTGCGAAACCGGTTACCTGTTCTGATTCCACAGGATGGATCTACGATCCCGAAGGAATTGATGTAGCATTATTGAAGGAGATCAAGGAAGTAAAACGTGCGCGTCTGACAGAGTATGCTGCACAGAGACCTTCCGCAGAGTATCACGAGAAGAAGAATGGCGAGCATGGCGTATGGACGGTAAAATGTGATGTTGCTCTTCCTTGCGCGACACAGAACGAGTTAGACCTTGATGATGCAAAGGCGCTTGTTGCAAACGGCTGTTTTGCAGTTGCAGAGGGTGCGAATATGCCTACTACACTGGAAGCTACCAAGTATCTGCAGTCCAATGGCGTACTGTTTGCACCGGGCAAGGCTTCCAATGCCGGCGGCGTTGCAACTTCCGCATTGGAGATGAGCCAGAACAGCGAACGTCTTTCCTGGACATTTGAGGAAGTTGACAGCAAGCTGAAGAACATCATGATCAATATCTTCCACAATGCTGATG
>CAMWKA010000126.1 GCA_947174725.1 uncultured Lachnospiraceae bacterium
TAGATATCCTCTGTCGCGATATGAAGATCCTTTTTCAATATCTTTAAAAGGCGTTTATCAATTCCATCCTCCACTTCCAGACGGATCACTTCACCCCACTGCCGTTTCTTGATCTGCTTCTCTATCTCTTTTAAAAGATCCTCCGCTTCCTCCTCTTCAATCGTCAGATCGGCATTTCTCATGATCCTGAAAGGGGAAGCTCCCAGCACATGATAATTTAAAAACAGCTTGCTGATATTTCGTTCAATCACTTCTTCCAGTCGGATCAGCGTGATTCCTTCGCTGTCCTTCGTTTCGATCCGCACCATACGATCTAAAACACTGGGTACCTGCACCATGGCGAACTCCGTTTCCTCCTTTTTGGAATCCTTCTTATCCAGTAATGCGCAGATGTTAAGAGATTTATTCTTAATCAGTGGAAATGGTCTGGAAGAATCTACTGCCATCGGAGTCAATACCGGATAAACCTGATTTTCAAAATACCGGTCCACATACTCTGCCTGACTTTTTGACAATTCTTCATGATGTTCGATCAGATGGATTCCCAGCTCCTTCATCTGCGGCTGGATCATCTTCTGATAGGTCGCGTACTGAAGCTTGACAAACTCATGTATCGCCTCCGAAAGCGCCTTTAACTGTTCCTCCGGTGTCATGCCGGCAAGATCTGGCTTGGTATATTTCGCATTCACCATATCTTTCAAGGACGCAACCCTGACCATAAAAAATTCATCCAGATTGGAAGAGCTGATGCTTAAAAATTTCATACGCTCAAAAAGCGGAAGCGCAGCGTCTCTCGCCTCAGAAAGCACTCTTTCATTGAACTTCAGCCAGCTGAGTTCGCGATTGGTATAATATTCCTTATTTGTATAGTCCATAGTCTGCTCCTCTCTTTTTATCTGATTTTAGGATTAGGGTATCAGGTCATCCTCCTCTGCTCGATCACCGGGCGAACGCTATAGACTTCTTCAAAGAAATCCGCCACTTTCTTAAACATTTCCTGCTCCAGCAGGATATCCTGTCCCGCCTCCACAGTAATGATCATCTGCCGGTCGTCCAGCTGCCCTTTGACCTTTTTAAATTTCTGCTTATGACTCTTATCCAGACTGTTTGTCAGCCGCAGGATCGCCGCCAGCTTCGCGATCACCAGATACGCCTGCCGGTCGATCAGGGAATCATTTACAATCTCATCATAGGAAAGAAATCTATCATGATTAAAACGTACGACAAACGCTACGATCTCACGCTCCATATGGGAAAGACCGATCATCTCCGTATTCATGATGATGTAGTAGGAACATTCCCCCACATTGGTCATATTGATAAACTTACCGCAGTCATGGAGAATCGCGGAAAGCTGCAGCAGCAGACGCTCCCGTTTCCCCATACCATGGATCTTCTGCATACTGTCATAGATCGTCAGACAGATCTGCTCCATCGTCTCGCTGCGTTTTCGGCTGCCCATATAACGCTTGCTGATATTGCGGGCACAGGCGAGGATATCCTTTTCGAAATCGTGGGAGATAAATTTACGCTTATTCTTCTCCGCGTATTCATAAGCAATACCGTCACAGAGCGTAACGCCCGGCGCCCAGATATAGCTGATCTCCATCAGTTTTACCATATTGCGGATCAAATGGGCGGATATGTCAAACACCTCCACATTCTCTTCCGGAATGCCAAGATATTCCGCCCGTTCTTCTGCACGCATTAGAGAGATTCCATCTAGGAAGTTCAGACATTCCTCCTCCAGCATCAGTCCTTCCTGCCCTTCGCTCGGTACTTTTGCTTTAATGATGCCGGATACATAATCATCCACCACGATCAGATTGGAGATCTGACGGTCCTTGATATATAACTTCCGAAATACAGACAGCTGACTCTGGATCATCTCCTCCAACAGTTCATCCACCTGCCCCGGACGGGGACGCATGGAAAGCACCCTTTCATGCAGTCTGAGTACGCCCAGTTTCAGATTTTGCGTCATGACCAGCGTATCATTATCAAATAAAGAAATCTGGATATTACCGCCGCCAATATCCACGATTGCTGTACCATTCTCAATGATCTTCTGAAAAGGCGCTCCTTGGGAAGCTATAGATTTATAATCCAGAAACCTCTGCTCCGAATTGCTTAAAACGTCAATATTCAGACCTGTTCTGTTTTTGATCTGATCCAGTACGATCGTTGTATTTTCTGTCTCCCGGATCGCGCTGGTTCCATATGCCTTATAATCCGTCACATGATAAGATTTCATAATCTGTGCAAACTCCCGAAGCACACGGCAAAGCTCATCCATCTTTCTGGGACTGATTTTTTTGGTATTATAAGTATCTGCCCCCAGCGCCAGCCGATGTCTGATATGTTCGATCTCACGCATACCACTCTTAGAAGAGATCTCATAGATTTTCATGGCAAGTTCAAAGGAACCTACATCGATTGCCGCAAATGTCTTAACAGCCATATTAAAAGTACATCCTTTCTCCTATCGTCTTCATATTTGCTATAATATTTCGTCTTTAAAAATGAATCTTCTTTAGTAATTTCCCAAAATCCTGAGATTAATTGCTTCCTCCCGAAGTCCGCACAATGCATTCCTCACCGCGCTGTCGGCAAGATTACCTTCAAAATCAATAAAGAAACGGTACTCCCAATTCTTTCCCTCAATCGGACGGCTCTCGATCTTATCCATGTTCAGATCATTATAGATGAAGTGAGACAGTATATGATACAGGGAACCGCTTTCATGCGGAATCTCAAAACAAAGGCTGATCTTTTTCGCATCCTTTAAAAATACCTTTTGGTTGCTGATAATGATAAATCTGGTAGAATTGCCGGTTACATGGTTCACCCCCTGCTGAATGATCTCCAGACCATAAACCTGCGCCGCATACGCGCTGGCAATTGCAGCCTGCGTTACGTCCTGTTCTTCCGCCACCTTTTTAGCCGCAAATGCATTGTTCTTCATCGATATCTGATTCCAGTCCGTATGGGTCCTGAGAAAATGTTCTGACTGCATCAGCGACTGCGGATGGGAATAGACGCGCTCGATCGTCTCCATCGTGGTTCCCTTACAGCCCATCAGACAGTGCTCGATCTTGATGACCTGCTCCGCCACAATAAAATGCTCAAACTCCGCCAGAAGATCATAGATCTCGCTGACAATACCCGCCGTAGAGTTCTCAATCGGAAGAACGGCATAGTCTGCGCTTCCTTCGTCCAGCGCCAGCATCGCATCCCTGAAAGTATCCACATGGAAATTATCCACATCCTCTCCAAAATACTGTTTCATGGCAGCTTCAGAATAAGAGCCTTCCGCCCCCTGAAATACAACCCTGCTTTTCTTTTCAATCTTCGGGATCTGTATAAACGGAAGCCTTACATTTCCACCCGCCTCTGCCAGCCGCCGGTACTGCAGCTTTCTACTGATGGACATCAACTGCTGGAACAGTTCCTCCGCGCCCTTCGCATTAAATTCATTATGAGTCTGCCCTTTTACCGCGGCAATTTTCTGCAGCTCCCGTTCCTTATCAAAGACTTTTTTACCGCTTCCCTTTTTCACTTCCGCAACCTGTTCCGCAAGCTCCATCCGCTGCTCAAACAGCGCGACCATCTGCGCATCCACAGCATCCAGCTGTTCCCTGATCTGTTGTAAATCCATCTTAAGTTTCTGCTCCTTCCAGCTATATTATTATTAACACTTTACATCCATATGCTTCCTTCAGCAGCCCTTATCAGAGTAAAATATGTTGCGTTTCTATCTTTCTGACTGCTTTCTTTCCTGATACAATAATTATACATTCACAATTTATGATACGCAATATTTAACATCATACTTTTCCTGTCTTCTTCTGCGCTCCCATCGTCTGCTCCCGATATCTGTTGATACAGGCGAATATCTCCTGCCTTCTCGGTCTTGCGGATGGTCTGGTCGTGATCTCATCCAGTCCCTTTTCATCCATGGTTTTCTCCAGCAGTTCCACGATCTCCGTAAGACTTTTCTTTCCATCTACAAAGTGAAGATGGGCATATTTCAGAAGTTGTCCCAAAGCGCACAACTGTTCCTCATCCACAAGCTGCTCCACAAGGCGCAGATCAATACACTCCCTGTCAATGGATATGTTGTCCATCCCCAGCGTCTTTATTTTCAGACGCGGTTACCGAAATGCCTTAACCGGGCGCAAAATACGCCTGTGTGTAAACTGAGCGGACGGCAGATGACCGGTTTCACCGGATTTCCCAGAAGCCATTTCTCCCCCGCCTGCTCCCATCGCGCCTTTCCTGTATTCCTCCGCTTCCTTTTTGGCCCTTTCCGTTATATCCAACGGATGATAACAGTCCATTTGTATAATGGAATCCGCCACATAGAAATAAGAGCCGGAACTGCCTGCCACCAAGATTGTAGAAACTCCTTGCACTTCATATATTTCCCTTACCCTGTCAATAAAGGGAATGATCGGCTCCTGGTCCCGCAGCACCACTCTCTGCATCAGTTCATCCCGAATCATAAAGTTTGTCGCGCTGGTGTCTTCATCTATCAGCAAAACATTTGCTCCTGCCTCTATACTCTCTGATACACCTGCTGCCTGAGAAGTGCTTCCGCTGGCGTCCTCCGTATCAAAGGAAACCGTATCCTTTCCGTTTGGCAGGTTATCAATAAACATGGAAATATCCACATTCCGTATACTTCTTCCATCCTCCGCTCTGGACTTGACCGCAGTATCGTCAGTGATGACAAATTCTCTTCCATCTCCCGCAATATGGTTGTAAACGCCCAGTTCCAATGCTTTTAACAAAGTGGATTTCCCATGATAACCACCTCCTACGATCAGAGTGATTCCTTTCTTGATTCCCATTCCCTTAAGTTTCCCCCGGTTAGGAAGATCCATGGTGACCTCCATGGAAGCAGGAGAGATAAATTCAACGGCATCCCTCATGGGTTTGTCAGAAGCGCCACTTTCCCTTGGCAGAATGGAACCATTGGCCACAAATACCACCAGTCCCAACTCCTTTAACTGTCTGCGGATCTGCGTCTGGTCTTCCGCCAGTTCAATGACTGCCTTGATCTCCTTCTTTCTCTCTGTTTTATATTTTTCATAATACAATGTACTTTCCACACACTGCGGCAAAAATTCAAACAATATTCTGATCAGCTCCCTGCTGTTAATGGTTCTGCCGTTGGCGGGAAATCCCACATGCAGTCTTACTTTTATGCTTCCATTCGCTTTATCCACTACACAGGCGGTACGCTCCAGTATTTCCTGTCCCGGTCTTGTAATGCCCACGGCACCGCTCTTTCCACTTCCCCGTGCCACGTGGTTAAAAGCAGCCAGCTGTTTTCCAAAGTTCCGAAGAAGATGATCTTCCAAGGCGATCCGCTTCTCTCTTGTATCATAACTTTCCTTCGGAAATGCTCCTTTCTTTCCTTCCACATAAATACTGATATCCGAGGGAGCCGCAAAGGGGTCTCCCTGTACATGGTCGATGGATAAAATATAATCTCCAAAAACATAACTTCCCTTGGTATCCTTATATGCCGGATAACTTTTATGATCTATATTCTGCAATAAAATCCTTAAATCCCTGTCTGTTTTCATTCCCGATCACCATTCCTCTCTGTATTGTTCAATGTTACACAGCAATTCCTTCTACGAACCACCATCCGTATATTATCCTATCATGTTCCCTTTTGAATATCCACAATTTCTTTTTCTGACCGCACTGCTTTTCTAGGTGATGCATTTTTTAATATTCCATTGACCTCTGTTCAAAATTGGAGTTGATAGTTAAAATCCCGACAGTTTCACGATAACAACCTGTAATAACAACTTGTTAGGAATTTTGTACCATGCTATAATCAGTGCAGCAAACTGGAATTTATGAAAAGGAATATAATTATGCAAAAATTGAAAACAAAGTTATTT
>CAMWKA010000127.1 GCA_947174725.1 uncultured Lachnospiraceae bacterium
CTCCTGTGACAGATGATCGGCGTCCTTTTCATATTCCCCGATGGCTTTGGGCAGCACCTCCGCCAGAAGCTTTGTCAGTTCCTCCGCGTTTCCGAGTCCTCTTGCCTTTGCCGCCAGCCTGCGCGCCTCCTTCCAATCCTCCTGATCCCTGCGGATCTGCGCCATCCCAAAAAGAGCTTCAAAACGGTAATATTCACCTGCAAAATGATCTTCTTTCAAGTATTTGTCAAAGATCTCCCCGGCTTCCCCGGACTGACCCAGTCTGTAAAAGCCCGTTGCTCCTTGAATCTGTATTGCCTCACTATCCGGATAACGCCGGGTCAGCTCCCTGTACTGTTTCAGCGCCTCCTCATTTTTCCCTTCCTTCTGCCAGAGCTTTGCCCATTCAAGCTCCAGCCAAGGATGCCCTATCTTGTATAATTCAAGACGCTCCAGTTTCTCCCGCCTCTTTGTTAAATCCTCCAGCGCATGCTCCGCCACCTGATTGACATACTCATTATAATCCCATATAAATCCATCATAATCTGCGCCTTCCGCACCTTCCAACGCTTCAAACCAGAAATCCGTAGCCCCTTCCTTATCCTCAAGCTTTTTCACCATATGTTCCACAAAACCCACAGGAAGATGTTCCTCAAACTCCCGCCTGTTTTCCCGGATCAGGAACGTATGATCCAGCATCTGCCAGATTGCGGCAGGGAGACGGAATTTCTTTGAAAGGGTCTCAAACAGGCACCATTTAACGGCTTCTCCCTCGTCAAGAGAATCGATCACAGGATCCGCCAGAAGCGCCTCCCATTCCTTCGGATCGATCCTGCTTGGAATCGACGCATAGATCTGATCAAACTTGATCATAAAACGGCCGATCGGACTATCTTCTTCCAGACCCGAACGGGATATGCTGTTTTTTTCATCCACCTCGTCCGGCGTATCAGCATAGGCTGCCGCCTCCTCATAAGCCGCCCTAAGACGTTTGAATCCTTCCGGATCATCTTCCGGGTTCACTGACGATAAAAGTTCATGGTAAGCGTTTCTGATCGCAGTAAGATCCTTCGTCCGTTCCAGATGCAGGATAGCGAAACACTCTTTGATACGGATGTCCTGTTCTTTTGACGAATGAGTATGCATAAATGATTTCCTCCAAATCAGTTTTTCTCCAACCCGATCACCGCCGTTACCGACTTCTCCGGCGCCATGATCAGCGTATCCATTAAAGAGAGTCCAATGTATCTCGATGGCTGTAATATGGCAAAAATCCCTTTCTGGTTCTCCAGCGCATAATCTCCGTATCCCGGGCTGTATCGCGGATGTGCCTTATATCCTCCGGCTTCAGCTGCCTTCCTAAGGTCATCATTTAACTTATTGCACAGGCTTTCCACTGCCGCTGCACCGGCTGCCTGTAAGATAGCTGCTTTTGCCATAGACGTAAGCCTTGTTCTACGAAGCAAGCGGTCATATTCCGCCCCTATTGTAGCCGCAAACAAAAAAATCTCCTTACAGCCACAAAGGTTCCTTGTCAGATCATGACTGACCACTTCACCATAAGGAAGCATGATCCTCCCATCGCCTTTCACTTCGATTGGGAATCGTCCGTAACAGGCTTTGGGAAGCATTGCCGTTTCTGTGGATGCAATCGCCTCACGAATATATCCCGTAATGACCTCTGGCGAACCATCCGCCGGATCATTTTTCGTATCTTCATTCAGTCCCGCTATCCATCCGGAGCTGTAACCCAGATAACGGTACACTTCTTTTTCATCAATCATGAGTTCCTCTTTGGGAGGAACATAAGTAATAATAGGAGCGTCCATTGTTTTAATTACTACGCCTTTCACCGACTTTCGTTGTACAACTGTTTTTCATCAGCTTTTCCCTGGATTTCTTAAAAAGATATTTATACCGCTATCATTTTCTACAGGACGGTATGATTTCAGAAAGATTATCCTGCAGCTTCGCGGCAACATCCGGTTTGTTCATCGTATAAATATGGATCGCATTGATCCCATTTGCCAGAAGATCTATGATCTGGTCTGTGGCATAAGCGATTCCGGCCTGCTTCATGGCTGCGGGATTGTCTGAAAATTTATCCAGCAAAGAAACAAATCTCCGCGGAATAAATGCCTGTGACAGCTTTAAGATCCTTTCCATCTGTTTTGCATTGGTCACCGGCATGATTCCGGCAACGATGGGGACATTGATCCCCGCCTCACGCATCCTATACATATAATTATAAAAAATACTGTTGTCAAAAAACATCTGCGTCGTCAGGAAAGAACAGCCCGCGTCTACCTTCTTCTTCATATTGGAAATATCCTCTGCTATCGTAGCTGCCTCCGGATGCTTCTCCGGATAGCAGGCGCCGCCGATACAGAAGTCGCCGTATTTTTTAATCTCATGCACCAGCGCATCCGCATGACGGAATTCCCAGTCCGAAGTATCCTCCACGCCCTGGGGCAGATCTCCTCTAAGAGCAAGAATATTCTCAATATGATGCTCCTTCAGATCCATCACCCGTTCTTTGATACTCTCTGCCGTTGCATTGACACAGGTCAGATGCGCCAAAGGTGGCACCTGATACTGAAGCACATTGGAAGCGATCGCCGTCGTGTATCGGCTGGTCCCGCCACCTGCTCCATATGTAACGCTCATAAAGTCCGGCTTTAATGCCGCAATCTCATTTGTCGCCTTCTCCACGCTTTCATAAAGATCGCTTGTTTTTGGGGGGAATACCTCAAAGGACAAGGTCGGCTGTTTTTTTTCAAGTATTTCGGATATCTTCATCTCCTGATACCGTTCCTTTCATATAATATCTAATTAGGCAAATGCGAAACTCAATTTTTGTACATTCCCGTTTCGCAAACGCCTAAATATCTAAATTAAGTATTTACAAACTTCTGTTGTGCAATTACCAAACTATAATGTACTTTCATCCGCAAAACATCTAATATCAGCATTTTCCACCATCTTCTCTCCGGATATACCCCTCATATGCCGAAAACGCGGAAGGGATCGGATATTCCCGCTCCACCTCCTCCGGCGCCGCCAGATGCCACCGTTCATCCTTTTTCGTGATGTCTTTCGTTTCTGACAGTTCGTCCGCACGGATGAGATAAGCCTTCATCAACCATTCTTTATGGGTAAAAATATGCTTCGCCGATGGCAGGGGTTCTATATAAATGGGCGAAAAGCCAAGTTCTCTGACATAATCCAGCGCTTCGTTCTTCTTACAATGCCCTTTCATGGAAGGGAGTTCATAAAGTCCTGCCAAAAGCCCCTTACCCGGTCGTTTATGAAGCAGAACGCCGCCCTTCAACCGGATCACAAGCACTGTCTTTTTTTCCACTGTCCTCTGCTTTTTCGGCGGTTTATATGGGATCCTGTCAGTCAGGTTTTCCTGATGGGCAACACACAACTCCTTCCACGGACACTGATCACATTTTGGCTGCCCGTTAGGAACGCATATCATAGCTCCCAGATCCATCAAAGCCTGATTAAATGTACCGCTCTGCCCTTTCGGAAGGATCTTCAGCAAGTCTCCTGCAAGTCTCTTCCTGACACTTTCATCACTAATATCCGAAACATCGCCCGTTACTCTGGTAATCACCCGCAGGACATTGCCGTCTACCGCAGGAACATCCACGCCAAAAGCGATGGACGCAATGGCTCCCGCCGTATATGCCCCAATCCCCGGCAGCTTTAACAATTCCTCATAAGCGTCCGGCATATTGCCCTGATAGTGTTCCATGATCATCATGGCCGCTTTTTTCAGGTTTCTTGCCCTGTTGTAATATCCCAGTCCCTCCCACAGCTTCAGAAGGCGGTCTTCCTGTACTGCTGCCAAGGACGCAACATCCGGAAGTTCCTCAAGAAAACGTCTGTAATACTCTTTCACAGCCTCCACGCGGGTCTGCTGCAGCATGATCTCAGAGATCCAGACATGATACGGTACAGGATCTTCTCTCCACGGAAGGGATCTTTTATGGTCCTGATACCAGTTTAATAACGGCTGTACAGCATGCAACAAGATATCATTTTCATTATCAGTACCCTTATTTTTGTTTAACATAATGCAGCCTGCCCCTTTCCTACCCCTTTCATGCATATATGCGCCATGCACATAAGCAATGCTCCGAGAGGGGGCAGCATTGCCATTGAACCGGAAATTTATATACGCTTTTGCTCGTATTTTTGCTTTGTGATGATATCATTTTTGATATGCTTATACCGCTCCTCTATGGACCATGTTTCCTGCGGTTCCATTCCCTGCGACATCTCGATCACGGTCAGCATATCCGGGGTAAGACGGTTTTTGATCCGAAACAGGGCATCCAGCTTTTCCTCCGGCTCCCTTGCATCAAGAAATAACAACAGATCCGGGTTGATCCCTCCTGCTGCTTCCGTCATATCCGCTTCCGGCGCGGGCTGCGGTGGCGTTCTCGTCATATCCAATTCCGGCGCGGTCGGCACTGACTTCCCGGTGGGGATCACCTCCATAGATGCAGCAGAAATTTCTTCCGTAGATGCAGCGGAAATTTCCTCAGCCGTTGCTGCCGGATCATTCTCGAACGCGGTGAAATCCTGACTCTGCACTAAGGTTTCGGATGACGCAGTCTCTATATCTGCCACACGTTCAAATCGATATACCTGCGCTGCGCCCGGATATTTCACAGGATCCAGTCTTTCTAAAAAATTGGACAGAGGTCTTGCATATACCTTAAATGGCGCATATAAGCCCTGATAGACCACAAGCATATTCCCTGTTCCTTCCTCTTCCGCCAACGTCATAACCTGATACAGATTTCCCTTAAAGTGACGATATATCTCAAATGCCTTTGGTTCCATCAGCCGCTCTGCCTCCTGTTCGCATCGTATATCCAAGGTGGTATGTTTATTGCCTTCCATACCCAATATATTATATCAAATGAGTCTCCAATAGACAAGTCATACTAATAACCATGCCTTTCCGTAACCTGCGAACTTTGGGCCGCAGGCACAAATTCGCGATTGAAAAATCTTTGATTTTTCAATTTATCCCGTCATGGTACGATCTCATATATTACGCTGCAATTCTCTATCGGGAAAGGAATGTCAGCTATCTGAAGTTTCAGATCTTCCCATGCCCCGGCTCCTGCATCCGTGATACGCGCATGATGGATCTTTATATAATAGCAGCGGCTGCCATCCGCATAGATAATACTGTTTAATGTAAGGCCGGAATCCGCATATCCATATTCCCGCAGCCTCATATCCAGAACTTCCAAAAAACACCGTTCCAAATCATAATAGGACATCTCCTCCGCAGCCTCTATGCTGCTGCCGGACACCTTCATCGGGACCAATGCCAACAACAGGCATATGAATAGTACGGTAAATAAAACCCTTCCCACCTTTTTCTCCAGTCCCCTTGCCGCTTCATACTGCTCCCATTCTTTGTATCTCATCTTTCATCCTCCCCCGTTTTCATTTTTTCATACGGCGTCTTGCGCCTCTGCCTGATCTTTTAGGTCCTTGTATTTTTGCCTAAAAAAGTAAAAGCGATACTACTTTTTATAGTATCGCTTCTAGTGTCCATTAAAACGGTCAGGATAATATCTTCAATTTTCTGTAATGCCAACTGTCAGATCAAATTCTTTATTGATCATTTTCAAATACCGTTCTTTGTATCCGGCCGCAAGCAGCATAGGGGCATAAGCGTCTCTGCCGCTGATATGAAACATATACGGATACGCTTCAAAATGCTGTTGATAATCCCTGACGAAGGCAAGGATTCCCTCCTGGATCTCCCTGATTCCCTCCGGATTACTTTCCGGTTTCTGGAATTTCAACTCCACCACCCCGAATTTGTTAAAATAAAACCCTTTAAAAGAAGGCTGTTCCGATGAGGTAAGCAGTTCAAAATATACATTATAC
>CAMWKA010000128.1 GCA_947174725.1 uncultured Lachnospiraceae bacterium
GAAACCATATGTCGCGGGATGCTTGCATACCGGCGGCGTATGGTTTCAGGAGCGAACATAGGGCGAAGCCCGCGAGTGAGTGAAACCATATGTCGCGGGATGCTTGCATACCGGCGGCGTATGGTTTCAGGAGCGAGCATAGGGCGAAACCCGTGAGTGAGATGAAGCAAAGCGGAATCGAACTCAGCACTGCGGCATATGGTATCTTTATAGAAGGAATGATCTGTTTATGGAGAATATAGAAGGAAACAGTTACGAGGAATACAAAAAGAATCTCTCCAGCAGCAGGAAGAGACGTGAGAAAATCCACGGCGGAAAGGTGGGCATTGCGGCCGGTTCATTCCTGTTATTGTTTGTTTTGTTTATTCTTCCATTTCATGCGGACAACGCGCACCTGATCCATGGGGATCAGATCGAATCCGGGGGACGTTATGATCCCCAAAAAGTCTATTATTTTGAAGATCTGCAGATATTACATACAAAAATCGATACGGATGATGGCAGCATTTACTGTATTGCACGATTTACCGATTGTGACCAAAAGGATTGGATCATTTCTATTACTCCGGGCAGGGATGAGCATCTGGCAGAACAAATCAGACTATTTGCTTCTTTCCAAAATGGGGGTCATGATCTGACGGTAAGCGGTTATTTTTTGATGGGATATCTGGAAGAACTTCCTTTTGAGGCGGACTCTTACTTTAACGTATATGGGCGTAGCTACGCTGATGACGACGGCTCCAATATGATAAGCGTGAACGCAGAATACCTGTGCGACAAATATGATAATTATACCTTACAGGCGCTTTTTCGTCCCGGCACCCCATTGTGCGGTTTTGTGGTCGGTTTGGTCGGCGTCATCGTCGGCGTTATTTCATTGATCCGCTATCGTTCCCGCAAAACAACATAAACTTATTACAGCATAAATATAATGCGGTTTAAACTTAATACCGCAACTAAGTAAAAAGGAAAATATTAAAATATCGCCGCTCATGCGGCAGAACGGAGGAATCTATGATTGCATCTACAGAGCACAAGCTTTATCAGAAACAAAAGAAGGTAGGGAAGGGCAGCATCTTAAAATCCATACGCATTGACAAAGGCGGCGGAAAAGGTCTGATTGCCGGAGCAATTGTTCTTTTGATTTTTACGCTCCCCATTACGATCCTCGGTATCATAGCAGATGCTACCGCTATATTCTCTTACATTTTGTCAGCACCCGGCATTTTGCTGCTTGTACTCGGAATCACACTAAAGCGTAAACGGGATTCCAGCTGGATGTCTTATTATCAGGAAACAACCGGATTTTCTGAGGGAGAACTGCAACAGATCGACCGTGAACTTGCTGATCCGAATGTTACGCTTGTAGTCTGCAAAACGCCCAATGCTGCAATAGATAACTATATTGCATGCTTTCTGACGCAGCATTATATGGTTATGAACGGCATAGACCCCTATGTCCGGCGGCTGGAAGACATCATCGCGGTTGCGTTTTCTGATAGTACGGATTTTTGGTCCATGAAATGTTTAACAACTCAGGATAAAGAAGCCATGACGGTCGGTCTTGTAACTGATACTGATAAAAAAGCAGCTCTATGCACAGAAATCATGCTGGAACTCCGCAGTCGCAATTCAAAGATCCTCTGCGGTCAGGAAATTGTCTGCGATGGCAGAAACTACATACTAGAGCGGGATGGCGCGGAGCTTCTTCGATTATACAAGGAAGGACGCCCGCTGGAACCCGCAAAATAATTTTTTAAAAATTTTTTCAATTTGCTATAAACTTTTTCTTAAGTACATCCGATATAGTTGATAAGGCAGATTACCACGCGACAAACTGCCGCAAAATTATTATTCAAGGAGGATAAAACTATGAGCGTAAAAGGAGTTACGGATAGTGTATCATCAAATTACAGTGGATACACCAACTACAATCAGTCAACAGAGACAAAAACTGCGGAAAAGGCAGCTACGGATACTGCAACATCTGAAAAAGAGGATGTCGGAGCAGTTTATGAAGCAAGCAAGGATACAGCAACAACTACTGCTTCTACAAAGAAAACATATAAAGCGGATCCCGCTTTGGTTGCAAAATTAAAGGCAGATGCAGATCAGCGTGCTCAGCAGCTGCAGAGTATTGTAGAGCAGTTGATGACAAAACAGGGCAAAACCTACAATAAGGCCAATGGTCTTAAGGGGTTATATGAATCACTTACAGTTGATGCTGCTACAAAAGCGCAGGCTCAGAAAGATATTGCAGAGGACGGTTACTGGGGCGTTGACCAGACCTCCAGCAGAATCTTTGATTTTGCAATGGCACTTTCCGGCGGCGATCCGGATAAGATGGAAGAGATGCGCGCTGCTTTCTTAAAAGGATATAAGAAAGCAGAAAAAGCTTGGGGCGATTCCCTTCCCGATATCAGCAAGCGGACTTACGATGCCGTAATCGATAAGTTTGATAATTATAAGAAAGAGAATTCGGCTTCAAATGTAACGGAATCACAGGTATAAAACGTATCCTGTTAGTTCATTAAAAAATTCAACATAATCAAAATCTCCCATGCATATAATGTAGTGAATACACAACGGATTACATTGTATCGCATGGGAGGTTTTTTATGGAATTAATCAAGCAAACCGTACATATGGAAAGAGAATATCCTCAGGCATCTTCTCAATTTGTCATAGAAGAGGATTTGATCATTCCCGATCAGAAGGCTGATATTTATAAAGTTCTGTTAAACAAAAGCGATATCCTGCAGGATGAGATCCGCGTTCTGGATAATCATATCGTCTTCAAAGGAAATTTGAACTACTGCATCCTTTATAAGACGGATACCCAGCCGTCAGGACTTTCTTCCCTGACCGGCAGCATCCCCTTGGAAGAACAATTGTTTATGGATGGTCTTCAGAACAATGACAGCGTTAATTCTTCTGTTGCTCTGGAAGATTTTGAAGTTACGATCATCAACTCCCGCAAATTAAATCTTCATGCATTGCTGCATCTCTCCGCTGCAAAGACAGAGCTTTATGACGAAGAGATCGCTTCCGGTCTGGAAACCGGGGAAATCATCGAAACACATCAGGAAACCCTTGAACTATTGGAACTTTCCGTATTAAAGAAGGATATCTGCAGGATCAAGGAAGAGATCGAACTGCCAAAAAGTTATCCCAATATTGCGCAGACCTTATGGAAAAGGATCAGCTTAGGCGAAGTGGATATCAAACCGGCAGAGGATACGCTGCAGATCAAATCCAATATATCCGTATTCCTGCTTTATATTGGGGAAGGAGAAGATGATCCCATCCGATTTTATGAGACCACCATTCCTTACCAGTGTACTTTGGAATGTAACAACAGCACCCCTGCCATGATTCCCAAGATTTCTTATCACGTCAGCCACTCGGAAGCGGAAGTACGTCCCGACTTTGACGGTGAAGAACGGGTGATCGGTATTGATATGGTTCTGGATCTTTCCATCCGTCTATTTACGGAAACCACACTGCCTGTACTGCGTGACGTCTATGGCACGCAGCATGATTACCACGCGGTTACCAAAGACGCCCGAACCATGCGTTTATGCATCAACAATTCCAGCCAGCATACCTTCAGCGAGAAGGTGTCCCTTGCCGAAGATTCGCCTGCTGTAATGCAGTTGTGCTATTCTAACGGATTTATAAAACTTGATGATCCGAAGATCGTAGAAAATGGCATCGAAATGTGCGGCATCCTGCAGGTACAGATCTTATACATTACACAGGAAGATGATGCTCCGTATGCTTCCTTTACGAAGAACCTGCCCTTCTCCTATGTGATTGAAGCGCCCCAGATTACGGCAGACTCCGTCTTCTCCATCGACAATTGTCTTGACCAGTTAAATATCAATATGATCAATGGAACGGAACTGGAGATCCGGGCTTCCATCTCCTTTAAGACTTTCGTTTATGAGATCAATGACTGCAGTCTTATCACGGATGTTGAAATGAATGAAATCGATCCGCTGAAGTTAAACTCCCTGCCAAGCGTCATTGTTTATTTTGTCAAAGACGGCGACAGCCTGTGGAAGATCGGTCAGCAGTACTACGTAACGGTGGCTTCCATCATGGAGCAGAACAATCTTTCCTGTGATGTGATCCATCCGGGCGACAAACTTTTTATTGTAAAATAGTAGGTCTAAAAAATGCAGGGGTCAAAATCCCCTGCATTTCAATTTATTCCCTATCGGCTGTCATTCCATCATACGCCTAAATATGCTTTTTTGACGTCTTCATTTTCCAGCATTTCATCCGCCTTACCGGACATTGTAATATTACCGGTTTCCAACACATAAGCCCTGTCCGCTATGCCAAGCGCCATCTTTGCGTTCTGCTCTACCAGAAGGATCGTAATGCCGCTTTCATGGCAGTATTCTATAATAGAGAAAACTTCCTTTACCAGCAAAGGAGAAAGCCCCATGGACGGTTCATCCATCAGAATCATTTTCGGGGAACTCATCAAAGCACGGCCCATGGCAAGCATCTGCTGCTCACCGCCGCTAAGCGTTCCGGCAAGCTGGTTCTTTCTTTCCTCCAGTCGTGGGAAATGTTTGTAAATCATCTCCAACGTCTCACCGATCACTTTTTTATCTTTTTGGATATATGCGCCCATCTTCAGGTTCTGATATACTGACAGGTTAGCAAAAACACGTCTGCCCTCCGGTACATGCGCCATCCCCATAGAAACGATCTTATGTCCGGGAACCTTTGTAATATCCGTTCCCTCAAAGATGACTGATCCCGCTTTGGGCTGGATCAATCCGGTAATCGTATGAAGAATCGTCGTTTTACCTGCGCCATTGGCTCCGATCAGCGCAATGACCTCTCCCTGATTTACCTCAAAGGAAACTCCCTTGATTGCCTGGATCAAGCCGTAATATACTTGTAAATCCTTTACTTCCAACATTGCCATAATCTAATCCTCATGCCTTTCCATAGTCTGCAAATTTTAATGCACTTTAGTGCTATGCCACGGGCACAATATTTGCAAACCGAATTTATTCGGTTTTAACGAAAAAATTCGTTTATTAAAAATCTTCGATTTTTCAATTTTATTCCCCCAGATATGCTTTCACAACTTCCGGATTATTCAGCACTTCTTCCGTGTCACCCTGGCACAATACCTGCCCGAAATTAAGTACCGTCAGCTTTGAACAGATTCCGGATACCAGTTTCATATCATGTTCAATCAAAAGGATCGTCATCTTAAACTGATCCCGGACAAACTGTATCGTATTCATCAATTCCAGTGTTTCATTAGGATTCATTCCTGCTGCCGGTTCATCAAGAAGTAAAAGCTTGGGATTGGTGGCAAGGGCTCTTGCGATCTCCAATTTACGCTGCTTACCGTAAGGAAGGTTGCTTGCCAAAGTTTCCGTCTCCTGATCCAGATCAAATACTTTTAAAAGCTCTATGGATTTCTCCCTCATCTCTTTTTCCGCTCTGCGGTAGGAAGGAAGCTTCAAAATGCCTGCTATCGTAGGATACGTAATCTCATTATGCAGACCGACCATCACATTTTCCTGTACGGTCAGTTCCTTAAACAACCTGATATTCTGGAAGGTTCTCGCAATACCCTCCTTATTGATTTCTATAGTCTTCTTTCCGGTAATATCCTTACCATCCAGAATGATATGACCTTCACCAGGTTTATACACACCGGTAAGAAGGTTAAAGACCGTTGTCTTTCCCGCTCCGTTTGGTCCGATCAATCCGTATAAAGCGCCTTCCTCAATGGAAATATTAAAATCATCCACTGCTCTCAATCCGCCAAAGGATATGCTTAAATTGGTAACCTCTAACATTGCCATATTGTATCCATGCCTTTCTCTCAGCTATATCAACAAAACGT
>CAMWKA010000129.1 GCA_947174725.1 uncultured Lachnospiraceae bacterium
AAGGCTGCTTCGCGAAGAAGTTAGAGAAAAGAGGTTTTGGCTTTGAAATCCGCTATTCATAATGCAAATATGATGAATGGTTCTTTATGGAATAAAATTCTGCTGTTTGCACTGCCGCTGGCGGCAACCGGTATTTTGCAGCAGCTTTTTAACGCAGCCGACATAGCGGTAGTAGGACGTTTTACCGGAGATCAGGGAGAAGCTGCCGTGGCGGCAGTGGGCGCAAATAGCCCTATTATCGGACTGATCGTAAATGCCTTTATCGGTATTTCCCTTGGGTCGAATGTTGTGATTGCCAATGCCGTTGGCTGTGGAAATACCAAAACCGTAAAAAAAGCAGTACATACTTCCGTCCTGCTTGCCCTTATTATAGGAGTTTTGATATCTGTTCTGGGACAGATCTTTGCAAAGAGGATCTTTCTTTCCCAGAATGTTCCTGCCGACGTGATCGATATGGCGATTTTATATTTCAGAGTATATATGATCGGGGTTCCGGTGATCCTATTGTATAATTTTGAATCTTCGATTTTCCGCGCCATAGGTAATACAAAAATACCCCTGATTGCACTGTCAATATCGGGGGTTCTTAATGTACTGCTAAATTTGTTTTTTGTCTGTGTTCTGCATATGACCGTCAACGGCGTGGCGCTTGCAACGGTGATATCGAATTTGATAAGTTCCGTTATTTTATTGACCGTCCTTATAAAAAGTGATGATATGATACAATTAAAAATTTCGGACCTGAAAATAGACGGACCGGTTCTGAAAAATATTTTAAGAATCGGTATTCCGGCAGGCATCCAGTCTGCGGTGTTCTCTTTTGCAAATATTATAGTCCAGAGCGCAATCAACAGTCTTGGGAAAATTGTTATGGCAGCGTCAAGTGTAGCGTTTAATATTGAAGTGTTCGCCTATGATGTCCTGAACAGCTTTAGTCAGGCATGTACTACTTTTGTGGGACAAAATTACGGCGCCGGAAAAATAGACCGCTGCAAAAAAGCCTTTGGATTGTGTTATCTGGAAGGCTGTATTTTTACAGCGGCAGCGATTGGAATAATTCTTCTGCTTGGTCATGATATTTTAGCTATTTTCAACAAGAATCCGGAAGTCATAGAAATCGGATATTACAGGCTTGTCATGATATTTGCCTCCTATTTCTTTTCTTTTTCGTATGAGGTAATGTCCGGCTATATGCGCGGTTTTGGGATGTCTTTACTGCCGGCGGTGCTGACGATCATTGGGATCTGCGGTGTGAGAATTGTGTGGATCTATCAAGTATTTCCGAAATATAAAACATTTCAGAATATTATGACGGCATATCCGATCAGTTTGTCAACAACGGCGATACTTATCTTTATTGCGTTAATTTGCTCCCATCCGGCGAAAAGGATTCTTAATAAAAGAAAAGAAGGTTCCTGAGATGAAGATTTTTATTGTGGAAGATGATGAAACGCTGGCAGGTGAAATCGCCGGATATCTGATAAAATGGGGATACGAAACCCGGATAGCAGAAAATTTTGCTGATATTGCAAAGGAAGTGTCTCTGATGTCGCCGGATCTTATTCTGATGGATGTGAATCTTCCAAATTATGACGGGTTTTACTGGTGTGAAAAAATCCGTCAGTCTTCCACCGTTCCGATTATTTATATCAGCAGTCGTAATGATGACAGGGATAAGATCATGGCGATTGCCTGGGGCGGAGACGATTATGTGGAAAAACCCTTTTGTATGGAGCTGTTAAAGGTCAAAATAGAGGCGCTTTTGCGTAGGACCTATCAGTACAGGGAGAAAAGAGAGATCCCCCTGTGGGGCGGACTTTGTTTTGACAGTGCTTCTCAGATCATGTTTATCGATCATAGGGAAATTGAACTGACAAAGTCGGAACGGCGAATCTTAGCAAAACTTCTTGCAGAGCGTCCGAATGTTGTTACAAGGGAAGAACTGAAGATGGAGCTGTGGAGCACAGATGAATTTATTTCAGACGGAGCCCTAACCACAGCGCTTTCCCGCCTTCGTTCCAAATTGAAGGAAGCGGCAGGCGGAGAAGTTATTTGTACGAAGAAAGGTAGAGGTTATTTTGTGCCATGAAATATTTACAGGCGTACTGGCGGAAACGGGCAGGGACAATCATGGTGGTCACTGTTCTGATGATATTTTTTAATCTTTATTATTGGCTTCTAACGAAAGATATTCCGATAAAATATTATAATTATTTTAATCTGTTATTACTGGTATCATTGCTGATACTTTTTTTCTTTGATTTTTTTGCCTTGCTTCAAGCAGAAAGGCGTAAAGAGGCTGGGATGCAATCGGATGATGTGATTGCCGCAGAATTGCCGGCGTTTGAGAATCAGGATATTGCACTGCATGATATAGAGATCCTGAAAGCGCAACTGGAAAGACGGTCGAAGGAAAACCGTGATCTGCAGGATTACGTGGCGAGATGGTGCCATGAAATCAAGATTCCGCTGGCGGCAGCTCTTTTGATGGATGAGAAGATCCGGGACGAACAGCTGAGGGGAGATTTGCGGGGACAGCTGGAACGGATCAACCAGCAGGTCCGCTCTATGCTGCTTGGATGCAGATTGCAGGGAGACTGGCTGGATCTCAAGATCCAAAAGACGGATCTTAGGGAGTGCGTCAATACGGCTGTGAAAAACAATCAGTTTTTTCTGATCCAAAAGAACTTTACTTTAGATATCCATATGGAAGACCATAAGGTGTATACCGATCCGTCCTGGCTGGTTTATATTCTCGACCAGCTTTTTTCTAATGCGATAAAATATGCCACAGAGCAGCCATGTCTTATCATTCGTTCCAAAAAAACAGAGGATGCAGTGATCTTATCTGTGGAAGATCATGGGGAAGGAATTTTGGAAAGTGATATCCGCAGAGTTTTTGAAAAGGGATTTACCGGAAGCAATCATCATAATGGAAAGTATAAATCCACAGGGATGGGGCTTTATATGGTCTCCAGAGTCGCCGAGAAACTGGAACATGAGATTTGGATTGAAAGCGAAGCTGGGAAGTATACGAAGGTGTTGTTGGTGTTTCGGAGATATGGAGGATGGCAGAAAGATTTAAAAGGATAAAAATGATTGAAAGTTGGGAAATTGATATTGAAAGTATGTAAGGTTTCTTACAAAAATTGTAACCTTCCCATGTGCTTTGTAAGGAAGATGTAAGGATTATTTCTGTAGATTCTTCTACAATATCTTTATAGATCATGATAACAAAAGCAGATCAAAGAAGGAGGATATTTATGAAGAAAGTTGTAGAAGTTGCCGGACTGCAAAAGAGTTATGGGGGTCGTGGGTTTAAGGCGGTGGCGTTAAAAGGTATAGACCTTTGCATTAATGAAAAGGATTTTATCGCTGTTATGGGACCGTCCGGTTCCGGGAAAACCACGCTGCTAAATATTCTATCGACGATTGATAAGGCGTCGCAGGGGACTGTCTTGATCGACGGGATGGATGTTTCCCGTATTTCCAATAAGGATCTTTCCAGACTACGCAGGGATAAGATTGGATTTATATTTCAGGAGTATAACCTGTTAGATACCATGACGCTGCAGGATAATATTGCGCTGCCCTTGTCTTTGAACGGGGTTTCGGGACGCATCTGTCTGGAACAGACAGAAGAACTGGCGAAGATGTTTGGTCTGACGGCGCATTTGAAAAAATATCCTTATCAGCTGTCCGGAGGACAGAAACAGCGGGGCGCGATCTGCAGGGCGTTGATCACGAATCCGCAGATCATCTTTGCCGATGAGCCGACGGGTGCTTTGGATTCCGCTTCCGGCAGGGAACTTTTAGAGTGCATGCAGGATGTTAATGAAAACAGGGGCGCCACAATTCTTATGGTCACGCATGATCCATTCTGTGCTTCTTATGCAAAAGATGTATTCTTCTTAAGTGACGGTTCCATCAAATGCAAAATCAGCCGTGGCAGCAGCCGGAAAGAGTTTTATGACCGCATTATAGGGGTAGAAACCTCCATGGGAGGTGATTTTCTATGCGAATGACAAAACTTGCATTCTTAAATTTTAAGAGCAGTGCTAAAAACTTTTTGTGGCTGATCGTTTCGCTGGCTTTCACCGTTATGATTTTTCTCAACTTTGTAAATCTAATATATTCCGATGCATTGATGGAATTGGGGGAACATAATAAGAACTATGTGGATATCATTATCCGTGTACTCTGTTTTATTCTGGGGGTATTTTCCTTTTTCTATATCTGGTATGCAACTAATGTATTTCTCACCAGGCGGAAGAAGGAAATTGGAATCTATATCTTTATGGGTCTTTCCGGAGATAAGATCGGAAAAATGTATATGATAGAATCTGCATTAACCGGATTTACGGCGCTTGTGCTGGGACTTTTATTTGGTACTCTGACGACAGGGTTGTTCCAGATGATCTTACTGACGGCATTGGATATGAAGATGATTATTGATTTTCATGTAAAGCTTATGCCGATCGTCATTACCGGTATTGTGTATGCGGTGATTTATTCCATCTTTGTCTGGAAAGGATATTGGAATATTGCAAGAAGCAGTGTGCTTGATATGATTTCTGCGGCAAAGAGAAATGAATATGTAAGGCAGAACTCCATTCTTCTGTTTTTGAAAACCATTCTTGGGTGCGGGGTGCTTGGGAGCGGTTATTATATGGCAGTTAAGGATGCAGGACAGGAACTGCTGGGCAATGTGATGATAGCAGTAGTGCTGGTAACTATCGGCGTATATCTGCTGTTCGGAGGTTTGATTCCATTGGTTTTTCAAAAATTGGCTAAGCACAAAGTCTTTCTATATCGGAAGCAGCGGAACCTGTGGATTAATCAGATGATTTTTCGTATGAAAAAAAACTACCGGACTTATGCTATGGCAAGCGTACTGGCGCTATCTGCCGTTACAGCGCTTGCTACGGGATTTGCCATGAAGAACCGTTATGACAATATCGTTTCTTTTGAAAATACTTATACCTTTCAGTTTCTGACAAATCAGGAAAGTATCGGAGAGCAGGCTGCGGCTATTATAGGAGATAGCCTCCTGTATCAGGGCGGGGTTCCGATTGTGATGTTGAAGGCAGAAGATGGAGATTCCGGCTGGGGTCGTTCCGGTTATCTGATGGTTTCCTGGTCGGGACTGCGGGAACTGGCGGCGGCAACCGGACTGGAATTTGATCTGGAGGAACCAGGGGAAAACGAGGTCATTTCCTTGAGTAATATGCCATTATTATCACTTACCAATGAAGAACGGGGGACCAGAATCATTGCCGGCAGATCCTATGAACAGATCATGACAACGCGTGTGCCTTACTTTGGTTATCTGCAGGAGCAAGGGTCTATTTATGCGGTAAGTGATACGGAATATGAGCAGCTGACGTCTGATGAGGAAGAGCTTTATACCTTTCATTACAGAATCTCGGATCCTGCCGATTTTGAACGGATAAAGGAAGCCTTAAACGTCCTAAGCAGTAATACGGAGGAGAATTATACAGGGCGCGTGGCGATAGATCCCTATAATAATGATATTGGATGGATTAAGGCATTATATCCTTTTTGCATCTTTCTGTTCATGGTCTTTGCCATGGCAAGCGGATGTATCATGTTAATGAAGGTCATCAATGATTCGGTGGAAGAAAAGCCACGTTATGAAGTTTTAGGAAAGCTGGGGATTGACAGAAAGATTTTACGCAGATCCGTTGCCTGTGAACTGGCGGCAGCATACGGTTCGTCCTTTCTGGTTATGGCGGTTTCGTCCTATTTTTCGGTGCTGGCGCTGGCAAAAACCATGTTTACGAACCTGATTTCTGTCAATATTGTGAGCGTTTTGGTAATATTTGCGATTTTTATCGTTTTTTATCTGTGCTCTCTTACGG
>CAMWKA010000130.1 GCA_947174725.1 uncultured Lachnospiraceae bacterium
TGGTTATATAGAGCTGTTTTATCATATCCATAAACAGCCCTTACATCCGCATACCTGTCCGCATAAGCAACATAGTTAAATGTCTCAAATTGTTCTCCAAGCCATGGATTATTAGCATTAAGATCCGTAGGATCCCAGTTGCGGTATGGTGAATCCTCCGGAATGCTGATTGCTGTCGGCTTAACCACATCTTCCATAAGTGTATCTTCCGAATATACGACAACCACAGTTCCAACCTTACAATTATCATAGATCCACTTTGCGTCAACAACCGATAACCGAACACAGCCAAGAGAGGCGTTCTGACCTAAAAGATTATATTGTTCCCATAGCAGAGCATCTTCCGACATCTGCTCATATGGCACCGAGTGAAACAAGATCCTGTTATTGAATCTGACCGCGTATCTTCCAAAGCTTCCGTCTACCAACTGACGCCAGACATAATAATCAGAAGTACGGAATGTTCCCTCCGGAGTCCAATGTTCCTCCCTTCCACAGGAACAGACCATGACCTTAGCAACCGTACTTGTACCATCCGCGTTTTGCTCCATAACCGTAATGCAGTTCTGTGTCCGGTTGACATAGATAATATATTCCGGTCTTGGATCATCGGTATCTTCTTCCGCCTGAACAGGCATATTGAATCCGAGCATAAGAATCATACCAAAACATAACATTATAAATTTCTTCATAGCTTCCATTTTAACATATTCTCCTTTAAACAAAATTCTTTGAATAATATAACCTTCATGAAAATTCCCCACTGACATCAGCCGATGGGGAACATTTTCATATGATTCCATTGATCGCAAGCTTAAGTATACATTGATTCCGTAAATTAATCAATCTGTTTTTTATTGAAATTCCCAAATTCTCATTCCCCACCACAGTAATAGTCAAAATACTTTTCCCGCAAAAGGCGGTATCCTCCCCTGGGCAGATAGATTTTCTGTCCATTATCCATCCTTGCCACCTGTGCATTCAGACTATCGATATGTTCCAGATGAATGATATAGGAAGCCCCCACTTTCACCAGATTCTGACAGGACGAGCACATCTCATAAATCTTTGCCATCGTCAGATTTTGCAGTATTTTTGTGCCATCTGTCATATAGATACACTGGTGTTTCCCCTGCGCTTCACAATATACGATATCATTTAATGACACTTTTTTAAACGATTCTTCCACACGCAGCAAAATATATTGCTCCCGTTCCTCTTTTTCCAAAAGGCGATCCAGCAAGGGATATAATTTGTCTGCCTGTATTGGTTTTAGCAGATATTGAGACGCCTCCACATCAAAAGCATCCAGTGCATGTTCCCTTGAGGCAGTCAGAAAAACCAGTTTTGCCATGCTCCCCATATCACGAAGCTGTTTCGCTGCTTCCATTCCTAATGGAACACATTCTCCTGTTTCGCCAGGCAGATAAATATCCATAAAAACCAGATCCGGCGAATACTTTTCTTCTCTGATACTGCAAAGTAATGCATCCGCACTTTCAAAGCATTCTATGATAAAGTCTGCATCCGTATGTTTTTGTGCATAGGCACTCAATAATCCTTCTGTTCTATTAAGTTCTGCTGTCTCATCATCACAGAGCGCGATCTGAACTGTCATCTTTAGCCTCCATGTTCATAATCAGTCGGAATACAAACACGCCCTTGTCATTTTTAAAATCGTATTCCCCATCATACTTCTCTGCCGTCCGGATAATGCTCGAAACCCCGACACCGCCCGTAAATTCTGCTTTCGGTTGTCCGTCCTTTAATTGTGTTTCCATCCTGCAGGTGTTGCGGCAGCTAATAATGATTTTATTTTTCTTTTGTTTCAGTGTCAAGTGGATGAAACATTCCCGTCCGTCCGGATGCTTTTTTACTTCCATACAGGCATAGATTGCATTTTCATAAGCATTGGCAAGAATTGCCACCAGATCGATACCCGGAAACGCCAGATTCTTCCCGATCTCCACATCCAGCGTCACCTCGATACCCTCATTCCTGGCCTTTCTGGTATATGCCACCAGAATATTGTTGACTGCCGAATTGGCACATATTATTTCCGGTATGTTCTGTTCTATTTCCTCCTCATACACCCTCAGATATTGTAGTAGTTCTTCCTGCTGCCCCCTGCGTGCGTACTCTGCAATGACTGCATTGTGGTGTCTCGCATCATGGCGGATCCGCTTGCCCGATTCCACAGACTCTTCCAGAAGTTCAAGCTGCCGTTCCAACAGTCTGTAATTCATCTGAATGAGCTGTTTTTCTCTTTCATATTCTTTCTCTTTCCCAATATGCAGATAAAACCGGAATACCAAAAGCTGTAAAGTACCCGTCAGGAGAAAGTTGATAAGTAACTGATACATACGATGTGGTGTCATTTCCCTGTTCAGAACAGGATTCATAATATAGCCGATTCCAAGCAAAATGCAGAGAATCATACTTACAACACTGAACGTATCTGCCTCCTGCTCCACATAACGCCCAAATCCCTGTATAGATGGTCTTACGTATTTATTGATCAGCAATACAAATAGAGCAATCATCAAAATACGTGCAATAATATCTGCCCATAAATTCCGGTGAAAGAAAAGAACGGAAATCTCCACTCCCCCGATGACAAATATCGCCATGAGATAAAAAACCAGTGTCAGCTTGTAAAATTTCAGACATACCAAATCTCTGTCCATCCAAAAGGCAAAGACAGAAAAACACAGATACATAGAAAACGCAACCATCCGCACACAGCTTTCCCTGTCCGCCACATACCAGATACAAGCAAGTGCAGACACCGCCACACAAAAACATCCATAGCACAGAATTGTCTTCTTTCTGCCAAACCGTGATTCGCCAATCCGGCTAAAAATCAGAACAACGCCAATAAGACTGATCAAATACCGGATAAATGCAATATATACAGGTCCTCCTAACATAAACTTACCTCTTTTTAAATTTTGAAGGAAGCTACCGTCTGATTCAAAAGTTCGCTAAGATGGAATAATTCTTCCATTCTGGTCAGTACGGTATTGGAATTTTCATTGGAACTCTGGGCGGACTGCTCCATCTTTTGTATATATGTTGCAATTTCTCTAACCAGTTCTGTAATGGAACAGATGATCTCATTAATACCTTCCATGTTGGCGCTCATCTGCTTAGAAGCAGTTCCCAGGTCACCGGAAATACTGCTATAAAATACCGCATCCTGCTTATACATCCTGGCTAATTCTGTCATATTCCGATAGTCTTCCATGACCTTGTCATTCATAAATTCCAGCAATTTCTTGGAACTACCAGACAAAAGGGAAACATTCTGCACCACACTATCCGTAACCTGACGGATTTTATCCACCGCTTCTTTGGAATGATCCGCCAATTCACGAATTTCATCCGCAACCACAGCAAAGCCTTTTCCTGCCTCACCGGCTCTTGCGGCCTCTATGGAAGCATTTAGCGCCAGAAGATTGGTCTGTGAACTGATGGAAAGGATTTCCTCTGTCAAAGTATCAATATCCCGTACCCGCTGGCTGTCTGCAATGGCCAGCTCCAGTTCTTCCTTGGTTTTCTGATAAAGCGCCACAGCCTCTTTGCCGGATTTCTCTGAATGTGCGTGCTGCTCCCCGGCACGTTCCATAATATCACCGGACTGTTCTGCCGCCTGACTGGCTTTCTTCGTCACATCTTCCACCAGCATTCCCAATTCCAACCCAGTATTTTGTATCTCTTCCGCCATCTTTTCTGCCTTAACAGTCTGCTTCATAACCTCTACTACAGACTCCAATATAGCAGAGATATCCTGATTCAGTACCGCCATTTCTGCCGAGGTTCCCTCTGCAATGGTTCCAATATTTTCCGCTTCCTCTTTCGTGTTCAATATAATATTCCGAATCTGCTGCTTGACCTCTACCGTTGCTGTCTGGATCTGTTCTGTTTCATTCTTATATTCCTTTGGAATTTCTTTTTCCTGAACAGTATTCTCCGAGAAATCACCAGAGGCAAACTGCTTTAACATCTGTATCGGCGCCAGCATCCTGCCAATCAATCCCGCCATGAACCCGGTAACCACGACAATAATTACAAGAGCAATCACCAGAGCCACTATGATCATTGCCGTCAGAGAATGTATTACATTCGCCGTCGGCACAACGACGCCTAATTTCCAATCACATCCCGAAATAACAGAAGCTGCGAAATAACAGGAACTGTCATCATAGTCTTTTTGCCTGATCACCTGACTTTCCGTTCCCTCCATCAGGTTCGCCAATCCCGGCATAATATCAGTAACTGCCACGGAAGCATCTTCCGTAGGCTCGTATTCTTTATTCCTATGAGCAATATACTGCCCGCTGCTGTCCACCAAAAATCCATAAACACCGTCTGCAAAATCAATACTGCCGGTAAGATTCGTTACCGTTTCCAGAGTAACATCCAGACCAATGACTGCAACCAATTCACCATCTATGTATACCGGAGAAGCAATGGTAGTACACATCTGATTCGTCAGCACATCCCAATAAGGATCCGTGACAATGGTTTCCTTCTCTCTTTCCGCCGTCTGATACCATCCACGCTGCACCGGATCATATCCCTCCGGGATTTCCGCTTCCCTGTTAGACTGGATAAAGCGGCTGTCCTTGGTGCCACAATATAAATTCAGCAGTTCTCCCCGTCCCTCCGCGTAGGTATCCATGACAGACTGGATAAAACGATCTTCTATATTAGCCGCCGCCTCTATACTATTGGCAGCACCCCATGCCAGCATTTTTTCCTGCTCGATCCAGGTATTGATTTCCTCTGCATATTTATCCGCATTGAGCTGCAGGGCATCTGTCTGATTCTGAACCAACTGTCTGCCTGCCACAATAACATTTCCCACCGTGGTTAGTATGATACTGACCGCAACAATACAAATGACACTGATTGTCAATTTTCCTTTGATCGTTCTGCTCATAATGAACCTCTCCTCTTCCTTGTTGTAATAATGTAATGTCGACGGGTTCTATTATAAGTAGTAGAAGTCATTTCTGTAAATATTTGGGTACAATTTGTATATTTTGGGGGTATAATTTGCAGATTTAATTAGTCCACCTATAAAAGTGGAATTCCTTTTTCAATCCAAAGCTTCCATCAATTTCATCCCTTTGAGTTCTTCTATCATACGGCGTAAGATCAATTCGTTCCCGCCAGACGAAGCATCTCCTGTAAACGTTGGTTCTCTGCTTTTTGCTTGGCTATCTCCGTCTCCTGCTTGGCTATCATGGCCTTTTGTTCAACATTCTCCGCTTCCTTCTCGGCAAGCTCTTCCTTCAATTCCCTGATCTCTACGCTGGGTAGTTTTATTAACGGTTTTGTCATTTTATCTACCTCCATTCTCAGTTCCCTGTGCTTCTCAAACACCCTCTCCGCCGCATGGCGGATCAATCTTACATAGTCGTGATACTGCAGTTCCGTAAGACCGCCTGCAGATACTTCTTCCTTTAAAATTAATATAACCTCCTCCAAATACCCTGTCAATTCCTTTTCCGTGATCTTCTTTTTCCGTCTTAACCGGGAACGGAAACGGAGCATCGTATAAGGCAGGAACAGTATCAGATGTTTTTCTCTGATCTCTTTCAAAGAATAACTCTGTACTTTAACGGTAGGAATCGTATAAATATGTTCACTGTTATCCTGAAAGATAACACGGCATTGAAGATGGTCAGGGACAGCCCTGATTCCCTCCGGATAGATTACCACGGAACGGGGAAACTTCAACGTGATCTCTCCGGTGTCTCCATCCAAAGCTTTCGTATGGGTGATCGCGAAATGCACGTCATAAGCGAACATTCGGATCACCATTTCATGATCGTTTTTCATCTGACATTCCAGATGATAATAATCCG
>CAMWKA010000131.1 GCA_947174725.1 uncultured Lachnospiraceae bacterium
GTCGGGTCTCCGAAATCAAAACCCTGCAGGAACTCTTCCGCTTTACACTCGTAGATATCCACCTGCTTGATATCATAACCGATACCGATCAGCTCCCTGATCTCCTCCTCCGGACACTGCGCCTGGATCAGCATCTTGAAGCCTTCCTTCAGAATACTTTCGCCACTTTCCTCATCGGAAAGAATGTCTTCAGGATAATACAGGAGATCCTCTGCAATCTCTTTCAGTGCATATACGATCTTATAGGCATGTATATTTGCCATGACCGTATCGGGCGAAAATGTAACATAAACCTTGTAGAAATGACTTGCCTCTGTGGCAACCGGCGCAATATAAAACTGCTTCGGCTCTTCATGGACATTTTCCGGCACTTCCACATCCTCGTCCGCACCCTTCTTAATGGTCTCCAAAAAGCTGTTCAATTCCTTGAGCATCCTAGCAGGATCCCCATCAGCCGAACTTCCGTTACGGATCTTATCCATTTCACCTGAAATGAAATCCGCTACATCCAACACATGCTCCACCAATTTCAGATGCGGCACATGCTCGGGATGGGACTCTCTCAGAAAATAAAAGATATCTTCAAGTTTATGGGCAACCGCTGTAATATTATCAAACATCATAATACCGGAAGATCCCTTGATAGTATGCATCGTCCGGAAGATCTCATTGATGCTGTCCTGATCAAAACAATCCGCATCCTTCTGATCCAGGACCATTTCCTGCAATTGCTCCAAAAGCTGTTCGTTTTCATAGAGATATATGTCCAACATTCCCTCAGTACTAAATTCCTCAGCCATATTTTCTCCTTTCCCGTATATTTTTTAATACTAATTTATATCAGGTTTAAATCAGGTCAAGCTTTTTCATCGCCTGTTCAAACCTGTCTTTATCGATAGGTTTGCCTGAATAAATAGTACACCCCAGCTCAAATGCCATTTTCACATTCTGCTCGTCGTTGAGTGCGGTGGTCATGATCACTTTAACCGCTTCCTCCTCCGGAATGTTGCGTTCTTTTTCCAGATTTCTGATCCCCATCAACGCCTGATAACCGTCCATGACCGGCATCATAATATCCAGACACACCAGATCATAGGGTTCTCCGTCTTCCAGAGCCATCATGAAGGCATCTACAGCTTCCATACCGTCCACGGTGACGTCACATTCGCCGTATTTAGACAAAAAGCTGACCATAAACTTTCTTGTAGCAAAATCATCCTCTGCCAATAAAATCCTCATGTTTTTTCTCCCCTTACATTTTATTTAATACTGCATATGTTTTCTTTGCAATATCCTGTAACTTTTCCTGGTATTCTACTGCTCCGATATCATAAGCGACCTTAGGCATTCCATATACAACGCAGGTAGATTCATCCTGCCCTATGGTTCTCGCGCCCGCCTTGCGCATGGCAAGCAGTCCTTTCGCACCATCACCTCCCATACCGGTAAGTATAATGCCCAGCGCTTTGGATCCGGCCGTCTTGGCAACGGAATCAAACAAAACATCCACCGACGGACAATGTCCGTTTACCTTCGGTCCAGGCTTCACTTCCACCTGATATACTCCGTTTACCTTGACCAGATGCATATGCTTATCTCCGCCCGGCGCGATCAGCACATGACCCGGAAGTACCCTGTCGCCCGTCTGTGCCTCCTTCACATGCACCCTGCACTGATCATCCAGTCTCTTTGCGTACATCGCCGTAAACCCCGGCGGCATATGCTGTACGATAACTACTCCCGGAATATCAACACCAAAATCCTTTACTACCGAAAAAATCGCCTCTGTTCCTCCGGTAGACGCCCCGATCGCTACGATCAGATCTGTTTTCTTTCCGGAAAGTCCCGGCTGCTCATTTGCAACCGCTTTCTGCTTGATCTGGCTGATCTTCGCAGTGGACGCAATCTTAATCTTGACCAGCAGTTCATTCTTAATAAAATCCTCCAGCTGCACCCGTGAAGATACTGAAGGCTTTGCCACAAAATCAACGGCTCCTGCATTCAGCGCGTCAAACACCTTATCACTAAGCGCGCTGATCACCACCACCGGAAGCGGATACTGCGGCATCAGCTTCTGAAGGAACTCGATTCCGCTCATTCTGGGCAGTTCTACATCCAGCGTCATAACATCCGGTTTACATCTTATAATAGCGTCTCTCGCTTCAAAAGGATCCTTTGCGACGCCTACAACCTCAATAGCGGGATCCTTGCTAAGATTTTGCACCAGCAATTCCCTAAAAACCATGGAATCTTCTACAATCAACACTCTAATAGGACGCATATATCAATATCCTTCCTTTTTTCTAAATATTGATGGCTGTATCATTTGGAACGGCACCTGATTACGGTCAACCGTCTCTGTCATGCCGATAAACAGGTATCCCCCCGGCTCCAGACAATCATACACCTTCCGGAGCAGCTCATGTTTTGTATCTCCATCAAAGTATATCATAACATTTCGCAAAAATATAGTATGCATTTTCTTTTTAAACGGAAACGGCGACATCAGGTTGAACTGGCGGAACAAAATCTCGTCTTTCAATTCGTTTGTTACCGTAAACATCCCCTGTCCTGTTTTTTTAAAGAAATGCCTTTTCCATTGCTCCGGCATATTTTTCAGCTGTTCTTCGTTATACACGCCTGCCTTCGCCTGCTGCAGCGCCCGCGTGGACAGATCCGTCGCCAGCACTTTCGTATCCCAGGATTGGTGGTCAAGTCCGAAAAAGTCCCTGATCACCATCGCTATCATGTAAGGTTCCTCGCCAGTAGAAGCAGCGCCGCACCAGACCCGCAGGTCTTTGGTCTTCTCTGCCTTGCGTCTCGCCCAGGGAAGCACCTGATTTTTAAAAAAATTAAAATGCTCAAACTCCCTCATAAAATAGGTATAATTGGTTGTAAGCATATTGAGCAGGTCTTTTTCCAGATTTCCGGAATTGTCTTTTTCCAGAGCGTTCATATAGCTGGTATAACTTCCCCAGCCTCCTGCTTTCACATAATTTTCAAGTCTGCCGTTCATGATGACTTTTTTCTGGCTTAAATCGATTCCGTAACGCCGATGTACATACGTGGCAATCCTTAAAAACTCTTCATCTGTCATCATTGCCTTCATCCCCCGCTTTAAATCATATTATCCAGATTGACTTCTATTCCGGACAACTGCCGTTCATCGAAGCTGTCTGGCAACTTTACAAAATATATTAAATACATCAGGATTAAATTTCTGTTCCTGTTCCTGTTTCATGATTTCCAGCGCTTCCTCCCTGCTGTATTTGTTTCGGAAGCTTCTGTCTTCCGTCAGGGCACAGAAGATACTGGACATGGCAACGATCTGCGCCGCCAATGGTATTTCATCTTCCTTTTTCCCTTCGGGATAACCGCTTCCATCCCAGTTTTCATGATGGAAATGCGCGATATCCATGGAAATCTGCATAAATTCATTGGTCACATTAAGATCCTTTAAAAGCTTTGCTCCAATCTTGGTATGATTACGCATGATCTCTTGTTCTTCCTGATCCAACGCGCCTTTTTTCTGCAGAATATCCTTAGGCACACCGATGTTGCCGATATCGCACAACGGCGCTGCCAATTCCACGATATCCACGAAACTGTCGGAAATCAGATCGTCAAACAAAGGGGATATCTGCATACTCTGCGCCAGGACACGACAGTTATGCCGCATCCTTTCTATGTAATCTTCTCCGTGGCTGGAATATTCTGCTGCCACACCGGCAAGCGCATACAGCATATCCTTTCTTTCCTGCTCCATCTGCTTGAGCTGCTCTTTGACAGAAACCTGAAGCCGCCTGTTGGCTTCCCTTGCCTGCAGGGTTGCCTCATACAGTTTCAGATGAACATTGACCCTCGCCCGTATCAGCTCCGGGATAAAGGGTTTTGTAATATAATCCCCGCCGCCCAGACCGAAACCTTTCACAATATCTTTTGTTTCATCAAATGCTGAGATGAAGATAATGGGAATGTCTCTTGTCTCCACATTCGCCTTCAGCACTCTGCACAGCTCATATCCGTCCATTTCCGGCATGGAAATGTCTGTCAGCACCAGATTAGGGTGTTTTTCCCGAATACGCTCCAACGCCTGTGCGCCATCTGCCGCAAGCATCGTACTGTAACCCATATCGCTTACGATTCCATCCAGAATCACTCTGTTGACCTCTACATCATCCACAATCAAAACGAGTGCATTTTCCACGCTTCTTTCATGATCCATCAACTTATCACCCCTCCTGTCCTTCTATCAAACCTTTCAAAGCATCCATTCCTGCGGAAGCTTTTTCATAGTTTTCTTTCTGAATCGCCATTTTCAACCGCAGCACTGCTCTTGCCACTTCCTGAGGCGCGTCCGCAGTAAGCTGCCGGATGGTTTCCATAAACATTTCGGCCTTTTCCCAATTCTCCATTTCCACGGAAAGAATCAATTTAGACATATTTTTCTGCAGTACGTCAAGGTTTGCAGCGGTTCCGTACCGGAAAGCATCTCCGTCATCCTCCGATATACTGCTGCCAAAAGAGCCCGTCGGCTTTGGCATGGTCATATTACCCGCCGCCGATTCCTCATCCGTTTCCTCTGGATCCTTCTTCGCCCAAATGGAAAAAGTAAACATGGTACCTTTGCCTTTTTCGCTCTGTACATCAATACTGCCTCCCATCAGTTCCACCAACTGACGGCATATGCTCAGTCCCAGTCCGGTTCCTCCGTATTTACGCGACGTGGAAGCATCCACCTGGGAAAAGCTTTGAAATAATTTATCACGATCTTCTAATGCGATGCCGATTCCGGTATCGCCCACCAGAAAGAACAATTCCGTGGAATCCTTCATCTGGGAAGTTTTCACAACCTCTAATGTGATCTTTCCCACGCTGGTAAATTTCTGCGCGTTGGACAACAGGTTATTTAAAATCTGCACGATCCGCAATTCATCGCCGACGATATATTCCGGAACGTTTGGCGAAACCGTCACAAAGAAATCCAATCCTTTCTCAGTGATCCTGCCCTTATGGTTTGCCACCACATAATCTATCATATTACGAAAATGAAACCGGCGCGGCTCCAATACAAATTTACCCGCTTCCAGCTTGGAGAAATCCAGAATATTATTGATAATCTTGTTCATTTCCTCGCAGCAGCGCTCGATCAGACGCAGCTTCCGAAGTTTTTCCTTTGACGTTTCTTCCGGCAGCATTTCCCTGATATGTCCCAGAATACCATTCAACTGTGTCAGCAGTTCATGGGTAACATTGGCCACAAATTCCGATTTTACCCGCAGGGCAGCCTCCGCTTCCTGCTTTGCCTGTTCCAGATTCCGGCTCAAGTATTCTTTTTCTAAAACATCGTTCGCTACACAAAGAAAAATACCTGATTTTTGCTCCTGAATGATTTTCATATCCACAGGAAAACAGGTCTGATTTTTACGATATGCCGTCATACGACGGATTTCATTTTCTGTGGGAAGAACGTTTTGCAACCCATCCTCTTCCTGAAATATCCCAGGAAACACACTGTTGATAGATGATCCACACATACCGCTCTCATATCCAAGCTTTTCTCTGGCGGCGGCATTGTCATATGTAATCACTCCATGATCATCAAATACCAGCACGATCTCCAATGCATTATCAAAAAGAAGCATTCCCAAATCTTCCCGAAACATAATTTCCTCCAAGAGTCGCGCAAAGCTCCGATTTTTATATGACAATTTTATCATTTTCCGTAATAATAGTCAAGATTTTCAACGTTTTCTTTTCTACGTCCAATTGTCCATAATCATTCTTATAAACGAAGAAAAAAAGCTCCCGATGCCGGAAATGGCAATTGCGCATGGTGCAATTGCCATGCACGATTGCCAAAAACTGTAT